>JBKPPN010000117.1:0-8070 GCA_046733575.1 Candidatus Methylomirabilota bacterium
GCAGTGGTCCGGGCGGACGGATCATCCGTCGCGACGTCGAGGCTGCCGCCCAGGCGCCCGCGACGGCGGTCGCGCCGACCGCGGCAGGCATGCCGGAGTTCGAGGACGTCGCGATGTCGCCGATGCGCGCCACGATTGCGCGTCGAATGCCGCAATCCAAGGGGCCCGTCCCGCACTTCTACGTGACGAGCGAGGCCGCGATGGACCGGGCGTGGGAGCTCCGGCAGGAGCTCAACGGGCTGGAGGGCCAGCCCAAGATCTCCGTCAACGACCTCGTGGTGAAGGCGTGCGCGATCGCGCTCCTCCAGCATCCCGGCGTGAACGCCGCGCTCCACGGCGACGCCATCCGCGTCCATCACCGCGCTCACATCGGGATCGCGGTGGCCCTCGACGAGGGTCTGATCACGCCCGTACTGCGCGACTGCCAGGCCAAGTCGCTGACGCAGATCGCGGTGGAGAGCCGCGATCTCGCCGAGCGCGCACGGCATCGCAAGCTGCGCGCGCCGGAGCTCTCCGGCGCGACGTTCTCGATCTCGAACCTGGGGATGTTCGACGTCACGGAGTTCTCCGCCATCATCAATCCGCCCGAGGGCGCCATCCTCGCCGTGGGCTCGGTCCTCAGCGTGCCGGTGGTGACCGACGCCGGTCTCGGGGTCGGCCGGCGCATGAAGCTCACCATCTCCTGCGATCACCGGGTCATGGACGGCGCCACAGGCGCGCGCTTCCTGCAGGACGTCAAGCGGCTCCTCGAGGAGCCGCTCCGCCTTCTGATCTAGGCCATGGCCGCGCACACCGCGGACGTCGCCGTCGTTGGCACGGGGCCGGGCGGCTACGTGGCCGCGATCCGCTGCGCGCAGCTCGGTCTGTCCGTCGTCGTCGTCGAGGACGACCGGCCGGGCGGTGTCTGTCTGAACTGGGGCTGCATCCCCACGAAGGCCCTCCTCCGCAACGCCGAGGTCGTGCATCTCTTCGAGCGGGCCACGGAGTTCGGCATCACGGTCCAGGGGTTCCAGGCCGATTACGCGGAGGCGGTGAAGCGGAGTCGGCGCGTCGCCGATCGGATGGCCAAGGGCGTGGAGTTCCTCTTCCGCAAGAACAAGATCACGCTGCTGCGCGGCACGGGACGACTGACGAGCCCGACCACCGTGGAGGTCGCCACGGAGGCCGGGAGCGAGAGCATCACCGCGCGCGCGGTCATCGTCGCCACCGGCTCGGGGCCGAAGTCGCTGCCCGGCGTGACCATCGACGAGAAGCTCGTCCTCTCCTCCAACGGCGCCGTACGCCAGGAGAGCGCGCCGAAGTCCCTCGTCGTCATCGGGGCGGGCGCGGTGGGCGTCGAGTTCGCCGACGTCTACGCGTCGTACGGGACGTCGGTGACCATCCTGGAAGCGCTGCCGCGCGTCGTGCCCGTCGAGGACGAGGAAGTCTCGACCCAGCTGGCGCGCTCGTTCACGCGGAGGGGCATCACGATCCGGACGGGCGTGAAGGTGTCGTCCGTGAAAGCTGGCGGGCCGGGCGTGGTCGTGGAGACCGACGGCGGACGGCTGGAAGCGGAGCAGGTCCTCATGGCGGTCGGGCGGGCCGCGCGCGTGGAGAAGGTCGGCCTCGAGGCGCTCGGCGTGGCGCTGGAACGCGGCTTCATCAAGGTCTCGTCGCGGATGGAGACGTCGGTGCCGGGCATCTACGCCATCGGCGACGTGGCGGGGCCGCCGTTGCTCGCGCACAAGGCCATGGCCGAGGGCGTCGTGGCGGCGGAAGCGATCGCCGGCCGTGATCCGCACCCGCTCGACTACGGCAATGTCCCCTCGTGCACGTACTGCCGCCCGCAGGTCGCCTCGATCGGGATCAGCGAGGCGAAGGCGAAGGAACGGGGCGAGATCACGGTAGGGAAGTTTCCCTTCACCGCGAGCGGCAAGGCCGTGGCGCTGGGCGACACCGAGGGGTTCGTCAAGGTCGTCGGCGATGCGCGCACGGGAGAGATCCTGGGCGTCCACATCCTGGGGCCGGAAGCGACCGAGATCATCCACGAGTTCGCGGTGGGACGCACGCTCGAGGCCACCCTCGAGGCCATGATCCAGACCATCCACGCGCATCCCACCCTCTCCGAGGCCGCGCTCGAGGCGACGCTCGGCGCCCTCGGTCACGCCATCCACATCTAGGAGGCGGCATGGACTACGAGCTGACCGCCGAGCAAGAGGCCCTGCGTGTGCGCGCGCGGGAGCTGGCCGACAGCGTGTTCGCCGAGCGCGCCGCGCGCTGGGACGCCACCGAGGAGTACCCGTGGGAGAACGTCAAGGCGCTGGCCGAGGCGGGCTTCATGGGCATGACGATCCCGCGCGCGTACGGCGGTGGCGATCGACCGCTGCTCGACGTGGTGCTGGTGATCGAGGAGATCGCGCGCGCGTGCGGGATCACCGCACGCATCGTGGTGGAAGGCAATCTCGGCGTGGTGGGCGCGCTCCGGAACTACGGGACGGAGGCGCAGAAGCGTCGCTACTTTCCCTGGGTGCTGGAAGGGGAGAAGCCCGCCATCGCCATCACGGAGATCGAGGCGGGCTCCGCCGCGACCGATCTGGCCACGCGTGTCGACGAGACCGCGACCGGATATCGCATCACGGGCCACAAGCGGTACATCACCGGCGCGGGCACGTCGCGGCTCTACCTGGTGTTCGCCCGGTTCGGCGGACGCGCGGGCGCGGAGGGCATCGGCGGCATTCTCGTCGAGCGCGACACGCCGGGCTTCCGGGTGGGGCACCGCGAGTACATGATGGGGCTCCGCGGTATCCCCGAGGGCGAGCTCCACTTCGAGGACTGCGACGTCCCGCGCGAGAACCTGCTCGTCCCCGCCGGCGACGGCTTCAAGAAGCTGATGCGGGCGTACAACGGTCAGCGCCTGGGCGCCGCGACGGTGGCCCTCGGCCTCGCCCAGGGCGCCTACGAGCGCGCCGTCGCGTTCGTCGGCGAGCGGAAGCAGTTCGGCCGTCCCATCGCGGAGTTCCAGGGCCTGCGCTGGAAGCTCGCGGACATGGCGCTGCGGATCGACGCCGCACGCCTGCTCATCCACCGTGCCGCGGCGCGGGCACGCGGACCGTATCCCGACGCGCTGGAAGCGGCCAAGGCCAAGACGTTCGCCGCCGAGACGGCGCAGTTCGTCACCAGCGAGGCGCTGCAGCTGCACGGCGCGGCGGGCTACGGGCGCAGCCTGCCCCTGGAGCGGATGATGCGCGACGCGCGCATGTTCGCCATCGGCGGCGGCACGCTCGAGATGATGCGCAACCTCATCGCCGACCGGATCCTGCCCGCGCGCGTGAGCTGGCGACCATCGAGCTAGGGTTCTCGCTCCCCACCGCCGGCACGCTCGGCACGCCGGACAACGTCGTCGCCGTGGCCGAGCGCGCCGAGACGCTCGGTTACCACTCGCTCTGGGTCTTCCAGCGTCTGCTCTATCCCGCCCAGCCGAAGAACGAGTACTACGGCGCGCCCGGACCGTGGCCCGCCGCGTTCCGGACCGTGCTCGATCCTCTCGTCGTGCTGTCGTTCGCCGCCGCTATCACGCGCCGCGCCCGCCTGGGCGTCAGCGTGCTCATCATGCCGTTCTACAACCCGGTCGTCCTCGGCAAGCTCCTCGCGTCGCTCGACGTCATGTCGCGCGGACGGCTCGACGTGGGCCTCGGGATCGGCTGGTCGGTGGACGAGCTCGAGACGGCGGGCAGGTGGGAGTCGCCCGGCGCCCGCGCCGACGAGTTCCTTCAGGTGCTGAACACCGTGTGGGGACACGACGTCGCGGAGTTCCGCGGACGGTTCTACGCGCTGCCGCCGGCGCGCGTCGCTCCGCGTCCCGTCCAGCAGCCGCGGCCGCGACTCCTCGTGGGCGGCTACGCCGACGCCGTGTTTCGCCGCGCCGTGACCCTCGCCGACGGCTACACCGGCGGCAACGTGCCGTTTCCCGCCATGGCCGACATCGTCCGGCGGGTGCGCGATGCGGCCTCACGCGCCCACCGCGATCCCGCCACGGTGCCGATCGTCTGCCGCGGCGCCTTCGGATTGACCGCGCTCACGACGAAGGACGGCCGACGTCCGCTCACCGGCTCGATCGCGCAGATCCGCGACGACCTTGCACGCTACGCGGAGCTCGGCGTGACGGAGATGTTCCTCGATCCGAATTTCCAGTTCCAGGATGCCCCGTTCGCCTCGGTCCTCGACGCCATGGAGGCGCTCGCTCCGCGCCCCTGAGCGCGGCCCTTTCCTTGGTCGGACGCGGGCCGTCGTGCTACCGTCCGAGATCGGACGCGCCGGATCCGTTCTGCCTCATGTCCCGGAACGGTGCGTCGTCGAGCTTTGTTCTGGCCGTGAAGGAGCTACCGTTTGCGCAGGACCGTCGTTCTCTGGATCGTCGTCGCGCTCGCCGTCTCCGTCGTCGACTGGGTCACGCCGGACGCCTCCGCCCCCGAATCGCCGCGGGCGTCGCATCACGTTCGTGCCGGCTTCAGGAACGTCGATCCCCAGTACTCCTACCCGCTGCTCGCCCGCGCGAGCCACGCGCTCCGCGCGCCGAAGCCGCCGCGCGGCGAGCCGCTGTTCGTGGAGAAGAACGACGGCGCCGCACTTCGCGCCCGCACGCGGGGCGGCACGCTCACCTGGGTGGGGCACTCCACCTTCCTCGTGCAGCTGAACGGGGTGAACGTGCTGACCGATCCGCACTGGGGCGATCGGACGAGCCCGGTGAGCTTTGCCGGGCCGCGACGACTGCTGCCGCCCGGGATTCGGTTCGCGGACTTGCCCCACATCGACGCGGTCGTCATCTCTCACGATCACTACGACCATCTCGACGGCGGCACCGTCGACCGGCTCTGGCGCGTCCATCATCCGCGCTTCTTCGTGCCCCTCGGGATGAAACCGTGGCTACAGGCGCGCGGCATCGCGGACGTCACCGAGCTCGACTGGTGGGAGAGCGCAGTGCACCGCGGCGTCACCTTCATCTGCACGCCGGCGCAGCACTCGTCCGGACGCGGGCTCACCGATCAGAACCGGCGTCTCTGGTCGTCGTGGGTGCTCGCGAGCGAGGCGAAGCGGATGTTCTTCGCCGGTGACACGGGCTACTACGGCGGACTCGCCGAGATCGGCCGACGCCTGGGGCCGTTCGGGGTCGCGGCGCTGCCCATCGGCGGCTACAGCGACTACCGCACGCGGCATCCGAACCACCTGAACCCCGAAGAGGCGGCCCAGGTGTTCGAGGAGATCGGCGGCTCGCTCCTCGTGCCGATGCACTGGGGCACCTTCGACCTCAACCGCGAGCCCTTCCGCGAGCCCCCCGATCGGTTGCTCGCGGCCGCCGTGGAGCGCGGCATCGAAGACCGCGTCGCGCTGCTCAGTCCGGGCGAAACGATTCCCTGGTAGCGCGATCACCCGGGAGACCGCCGCGGCGGACACCGCGTCGTCTCCGGGCCTTCCGGGGCGGCACACGGGGGGCGTCGTCGAGGCCCCCGTGTCGTCAATGCGAGCCGTGCAGGAGCGGCAGGTGCAGGGTCAGCGTGAAGCCGTCGACGGTGTAGAGAACGCCGATGAGCGCGATGACGAGTGAGAACGCGTAGAGCGCCCGCGATGTGGCGAGGATCGACACGGACGCCGTGACGATGGCGATCTGGAGGAACACCTCCGCGTAGTCGAAGTACGGATCGCGCGTGCGATAGCGATCGCGCAGCTGCTCCAGCTTCTTCGCTTCCGCCTCGATGTCCTTCTTCTCCGCGTTGTAGCGCCGTTCCTCGTCGGCGAAGGTCTTGGCCACCTGGGCTGCGCCGCCCGCGGCCGTCGACTCCGCCAGCATCTTCTGGGCGCGGTACAGGTGTTCCCGGATGACCTTGGCCTGGTAGAACGCCCACTGGTCGGACGACTGCTGCTGGGCGAGCAGCATCTCCTTCATGGCGTAGTTGCCGCCCAGCGACGCGATGGCGAGCACGACCGCGTAGATGGCCGTCGTGATGGCCACCTTCCGGCTGAACGAGCTGGCCGCGTGCTCCTGCAGCTCGTGCGGGTCGGGAAGCTCGACTTCCGCCATGGCGCCGGCTCAGGCGCGATCCGATCCCTTGCGGATCTCCTCGCGCATCGCCTCGCGGCCGGCCTCGAAGGCGGCGGCCAGTCGCTGCGTCTGCTCCTCGACGCGATCGCGGCCCTTCTCGATCCAGTCGCCCGCGCGACTCTGCGCCTCGGTGGCCAGCTCCTGCGCGCGCCGCGCCCAGTCGCTGCCGCGCTCGGCGAGCATCTCGCGCGTCTCGCGTCCGGCCCTCGGCGCCGCGAGCACCGCGGCGACGGCGCCGAGCGCTGCACCGAAGAGGAACCAGCCGAGATATCCCGCCCCGTCGTCGTCGTGTCTTGCCATGACATCCTCCTTGCGCATGAGCGCGTCGCGGGCGCACACGTCATCGCCGTGGCCGCCCATCGCGCCCATGCGCCTTGCCGCACGAGCGTGCGCGTATCGTATAATCGCGTGACGACGCGGGCAATTTCTGATGTCTCTCGAGGATCGGTTCGCCGAGCTGCACCGCCGCCACGCCGAGGCCGAGCTGGCGGGCGGGGAGCAACGCATCCGTCGTCAGCACAAGGCGGGCAAGAAGACGGCGCGCGAGCGCATCGACCTCCTCTGCGACAAGGGGTCCTTCACCGAGATCGATCGCTTCGTCGTGCACCAGAGTCACGATTTCGGGATGGAGGAGCAGCGGATCCCCGGTGACGGCGTGGTCACCGGCACGGGTCGCATCCGCGGCCGTCCCGTGTTCGTGTTCGCACAGGACTTCACGGTGTTCGGCGGCTCGCTCTCGGAGGCGTACGCGCGCAAGATCTGCAAGATCATGGACCTCGCCATGAAGGTCGGCGCGCCGGTCATCGGCCTGAACGACTCGGGCGGCGCGCGCATCCAGGAAGGCGTCGTCTCTCTCGCCGGCTACGCCGACATCTTCCTGCGGAACACGCTCGCCTCGGGTGTCGTGCCGCAGATCTCGGCCATCATGGGACCGTGCGCGGGTGGCGCCGTGTACTCGCCCGCCATCACGGACTTCATCGCGATGGTGAAGGGCTCCTCGTACATGTTCGTGACCGGCCCCGACGTGATTCGCACGGTGACGCATGAAGAAGTCTCCTCGGAACAGCTCGGCGGGGCCGGGACGCACGCGGGAACGTCGGGCGTGGCGCACTTCGCGGCGGAGAACGACGAAGAGTGCCTGGCCGTCGTCCGCGAGCTCATGACGTTCCTGCCCCAGAACAACGTCGACGATCCGCCCGTGCAGCCGTCGAGCGATCCCGTCGACCGTCGTGACGACGCCCTGCAGACCATCGTCCCCGAGCAGCCGAACAAGCCGTACGACATGAAGGACATCGTGCGGGTCGTGCTCGACGAGCGGTACTTCTTCGAGGTGCAGGCGGACTACGCGCAGAACATCATCGTGGGGTTCGGCCGGCTGGGCGGCCGCCCCGTCGGTGTCGTGGCGAATCAGCCCGCCCACCTTGCCGGGTGCCTGGACATCGCCGCCTCGCTCAAGGCGGCGCGCTTCGTCCGGTTCTGCGACTGCTTCAACCTTCCCCTCGTCACCTTCGTGGACGTACCCGGATTTCTCCCCGGCACGGCGCAGGAGTACGGCGGCATCATCAAGCACGGCGCGAAGCTCCTCTACGCCTACGCCGAGGCCACCGTTCCCAAGCTCACCGTGATCACGCGGAAGGCGTACGGTGGTGCGTACGACGTCATGTCGTCGAAGCACATCCGCGGCGACGTCAACTATGCGTATCCCACCGCCGAGATCGCCGTGATGGGCCCCGAGGGCGCCGTGAACATCGTCTTCCGCAAGGAGATCCAGGGCGCATCCGACAAGGAGGCGCTGCGCGCGCAGAAGATCGAGGAGTACCGCCAGAAGTTCGCGAATCCCTTCGTCGCCGCGCGCCGCGGCTACATCGACCGCATCATCGAGCCCAAGTTCACCCGCCCCGAGCTCTGCCGGGCGCTCGCAACGCTCGAGAACAAGCGAGTCAACGTCCCCAGCCGCAAGCACGGCAACATACCGCTGTAGGACAGAATTATGA
>JBKPPN010000118.1:0-11709 GCA_046733575.1 Candidatus Methylomirabilota bacterium
GTGTTCGACGCCGTCGCCGCCATCCACCGAGGGGGAACGCCGGTACTGCTCGTGGAGCAGAACGCCGTCGCCGCGCTCGGCGTCGCGAGCCGCGCGTACGTGCTGAGCGGCGGCGCCGTGGTACGCGCCGACACCGCGGACGCGCTCCGCCACGACCGCCACGTCCAGGACGCCTACCTCGGCGGCGAGCTGAGTTAGCCGATCTGGACGGGCACGGGCGGGAGCAGGAGCACGAGCAGGACGAGACACGCGATGCCGAGGAGCCGGCGCGCGGGCGTGAGGGGCGTGATGTCGTCCAGAGGCGGGCTGTGGTGGAAGCCGACGAGGAAGAAGATGAGGGCGCCCCAGATGAACCAGTTCGGCGCGTGCGTCACCACCCCGAGCAGGATGAGCGCGGCGAACGTGGCCATGCCGACGAGACGATGCCGACGGCCGAACAGCGCGTACGCGATGCGACCGCCGTCGAGCTGGCCCACCGGGAACAGGTTCAGCGCGGTGACGAACAGCCCGACCCAACCCGCCAGCGCCACGGGATGCACGAAGACGTCGTAGCCGGCGGGCAGCGGACCGAAGCGCAGATAGACGAGGAACTGCATCAGCAGCGAGTCGCCGAAGACGATGTGGCTCCCGGGCGGCACGCGTCCGACAGTTGACCACGCGAGCCCCGTCCAGAGGGCGGGCACGGCGATGAGCAGGCCCGCCAGCGGTCCGGCCACCGCGATGTCGAACAGCGAGTTCCGGTCGCGCGCCGGCGACTTCATCTTGATGACGGCGCCCAGCGTCCCGAACAGGAACGGCGGCGGGGCGGGAATGAAGTAGGGCAGCGTGACCGCGGCGTGGTAGTAGCGCGCCGTGAAGTAATGCCCGAACTCGTGCGTCCCGAGGATCGACAGCAGCGTCGCCGCGAACGGTACGCCGGTCAGGAGCATCTCGGGGTGGCGGAACGGGTCGAAGGCCAGGAACGCGCCCGAGCCGGCCACGACCGTCGACACACACGTGAGCACGAACAGGAGCACGTTGAGCCCCACGCGCTGCTGGACGACGGTGTCGGCGAGCGGCCACGCCTGGAGCACCGCTCCGCCCGTGGCGCCATCGCGCCGCACGAACGGCGTGTAGCCGAACGGGCGGAAGCGGTCGACGAGCACGTCCAGCGCGTGGGCGGGATCGGCGATGAAGTCCCCGCGAAAGATCACGACGCCGCCGCGGATCTGACGCTCGTGCACGGCGAAGACGTCGTGCACGCTGCGGCGAAGCTGGTCCTCGACGACGAGCAGATCGTCCGTGGCGAGCATCGTCTCCGGGTCGCGGCGCGCGGGCCAGAGACGCATGAGGTCAGTCTACCATCCGCGCACGCGACCACCCCGCGAGCCGCGCGACGACGGCGCGCACCGCGTCGAGTCCGGCCTCGAGGTAGATGACGCCGAGCACGGCCTCCAGCGTCGTGGCGAGGATCGAGTCACGCTGCCGGCCGCCCGTCTGGCTCTCGCCCCGCCCGAGACGCAGCAGATCGCCGAGCGCGAGGTCGGTCGCCCAGCGGGCCAGATTCGCGCCCGACACGATCTCGGCCCGCCGCGGGGTCAGCACGCCGACGGGCGCGTCGGGCATCTCGGTCACGACGTACTCCGCGACGACCAGGCCCAGCGCGGCGTCGCCGAGCAGCGCGAGCGGCTCGTGATCGAGCGCGCCGGGGTGCTCGTTCGCGTACGAGGCATGCGTCAGCGCGCGCTCGATCCGCGCGTGATCCGCGAAGCGCACGCCGAGTCTCGCCGCGAGCCGCTCGAGGTTGGGCGCGTCGGGCGACGTCACGCGGGGCGACCGCACGGCGGGCATCGGCGCGCCGCGCGCGGAGACGGAGTCTGGAAACGCCTGAGAAGAATCAGGACTGCGATGATGGACGGCTACGCGCGGTACTTGCGGAAGACGAGCGTGGCGTTGGTGCCGCCGAAGCCGAACGCGTTCGACAGCGCGACCTCGATGTCCTGCTTGCGCGCCTGGTTCGGTACGTAGTCCAGGTCGCAGTCGGGATCGGGCGTGTCGTAATTGATGGTGGGCGGCAGCAGGCCGTGGTGCAGCGCGAGCAGCGTCGCAATGGCCTCGACACCGCCGGCGGCGCCGAGGAGGTGCCCCGTCATGGACTTGGTCGACGAGATGGCAAGCCGATGGGCGTGCTCACCGAAGACCCGCTTGATGGCCATCGTCTCGAACTTGTCGTTGTACGGCGTGGACGTGCCGTGGGCGTTGATGTACGCGACCTCGGGCCCCTCGAGCCGGGCGTCTCGGAGCGCGCCGCGCATGGCGCGGGCGGCGCCGTCGCCGTCGGGATCGGGCGCCGTCATGTGGTGCGCGTCGGCGGTGGCCGCGTATCCGATGATCTCGCCGTAGATGCGGGCATCGCGGGCGCGTGCGTGCTCGAGCGACTCCAGCACCACGATCCCGCCGCCCTCGCCGCACACGAAGCCGTCGCGACCCGCGTCGAACGGCCGCGAGGCCCTATGCGGTTCGTCGTTCCGGGTCGACATCGCCTTCATGGCCGAGAAGCCGGCGATCGTGAGGGGGACGATGATCGCCTCCGCCCCGCCCGCGATCATCAGGTCCGCCTCGTCACGCTGGATGATGCGCATGGCGTCGCCGAGCGCGTGGTTCCCGGTCGCGCACGCGGTGACGACGGAGGAGTTCGGCCCCTTGGCCCCGAACCGCATCGACACCAGGCCGGACGCCATGTTGACGATGAGCATGGGGATGATGAAGGGCGACACCCGGTCCGGCCCTCGATCGCGCAGCGTGTCCTGGCCGTCGAGCAGCGTGGTGATGCCGCCGATGCCCGAGCCGATGAGCACTCCGAAGCGCGTGCCGTCGACCTTCCCGGTGTCGAGCCCCGCGTCCTCCACCGCCATGACGGAGCACGCCAGGGCATACTTCAGGAAGGGATCGAGACGGCGCGCCTCCTTCTTGTCGACGTACTTCAGCTCGTCGAAGCCCTTGACCTCGCCAGCGATCCGCGTCGGATACCCCGTGGTGTCGAACCGGGTGATCGGGCCGATGCCCGAGCGTCCCGCCGTCAACCCCGCCCAGAACTCCTCCACGGTGTTGCCGATCGGCGTGAGGGCGCCGAGCCCGGTGACGACGACGCGCCGCGGGTGCGTCACGGTCTCAGGAGTTGTCCTTGATGTACTGGATCGCGTCGCCCACCGTCACGATCTTCTCGGCGTCCTCGTCCGGAATCTGGATGTCGAAGTGTTCCTCGAGGGCCATGACGAGCTCGACGGTGTCGAGGGAGTCGGCGCCCAGGTCCTCGATGAACTTGGCATTGGGCGTCACGTCGTCCTCCTCGACGCCGAGCTGCTCGATGATGATTTCCTTGACCTTCTCTTCGACCGCTTTGGCCATGAACCCGTTACCTCCGCGAGCGAACCACGCTGTGCGCTGCCTCACGGGCTGCGTGTCGAGCCCGTCCACGACGAGCCGACTTCGAGCCCGCCCTGGACGGGCTGATCTCTCGAGCCCGTCCTCCGAGACTAGATGTAGAGACCGCCGTTGACGTGAAAGACTTGACCGGTGACGTACCCCGCCCCGTCACCCGCGAGGAATCCTACCATTTCTGCAACCTCGCGGGCGGTTCCCATGCGGCCGAGCGGGACCTGTGCGAGCAACGCCTGACGCGCGTCGGCGGGAATGGCGGCGGCCATGTCCGTGTCGATGAGCCCGGGCGCCACGGCGTTGACGAGGATGTTCCAGTGAGCGAGCTCGCGAGCTGCCGACTTCGTGAATCCAATGAGGCCGGCCTTGGCGGCCGAGTAGTTCGCCTGCCCGGCGTTTCCCATGGCACCCGCCGTCGACGACACGTTGACGATGCGGCCGCCGCTCTTCTGCCGCACCATGGCCTTGCTCACGGCGCGGGTCGCGAGAAACGCAGCGCGCAGGTTCACGTTCATCACCGCATCCCAGTCGTCGTCCTTCATCCGGAGGAGGAGACCGTCGCGGGTGATGCCGGCATTGTTGACGAGGACGTCGACGCGACCGAAGCGCTCGCGGGTCGCCTCGACGAGCTGGTCCACCGCATCGCGCTTCGCGACGTCGCCGGGGACGCCGTGCACGGCGCCTGGCAGTCCGTCCAGATCCTTCACGGCGGCGGCGAGTCGATCGGCGTCGCGGGCGGACACCACGACGCTCGCCCCGCGCTCGGCGAGCCAGCGCGCTATCGCGGCGCCGATCCCGCGACTGCCGCCGGTGACGATGGCGACCTTGCCCTGCAAGGGCATGTCGCTCATCGGACGGCCAGGGCCTTCTCGAGTCCGGCCGGGTCCTCCACTGCGAAGCCGCGCGCGCCATCCACGATGCGACGGAGCAGGCCGGTGAGCACGCGGCCGGGCCCGACCTCCACGAACGACGTCGCGCCCTCGTCGACGAGCCGGCGCACGCAGTCGGTCCAGCGCACGGGGCTCGCGATCTGACGGAGCAGGAACGGTGTGACGTCGGCCGCCGCCCGCGTGACGCCGGCGTCGACGTTGCGCACGACGGGAATGCGCGGCGCGGCGACCGCCAGTGACTCGAGCATCGGCGCGAGGCGCTCGGCCGTCGGCGCCATGAGCGCGCAGTGGAACGGTGCACTCACCGGCAGCATGACGCTCTTCCGACCGCCCCGGGACGCGGCGAGCGCGACGGCGCGCTCCACCGCGGTGCGATGTCCCGCGATGACGACCTGACCCGTGGAGTTCACGTTCGCGACCTGGACGACCTCGCCGTCCGCCGCCTCCGCGCACACGCGCTCCACGTCGTCGAGCTCCATCGCCATGATCGCCGCCATCGCACCCACACCCGGCGGCACGGCATCCTGCATGAGCTCGCCGCGGCGCCGCACGACCCGCAGCGCGTCGGCGAACGGCAGCGCCCCGGCCACCACGAGCGCCGAGTACTCCCCGAGGCTGTGTCCCGTCGTGATGGCCGGCTCGAGCCCGCGCTCGGCACACGCGGCCGCGGCCGCCACGCTGGCGGTGAGGACGGCGGGCTGCGTGTTGGCAGTGAGACCGAGGTCCGCCTCGGGGCCCTCGAACATGAGCCGCGTCAGGTCGAAGCCGAGCGCCTCGTTGGCCTCTTCGAAGATCGCCCGCGCGGGCTTCGAGCTCTCGTGAAACGCCTTGCCCATGCCGACCGCCTGCGAGCCCTGGCCCGGGAACAGGAAGGCGATCACGGCACTACCACCGCACGAGCGCCGCGCCCCATGTCACGCCGCCGCCAAAGGCGGCCATGAGCACGAGGTCGCCACGCTTCAGCCGTCCCGCCGCGACCGCTTCCTCGAGGGCAACGTACACCGAGGCGGCGCCGGTGTTGCCGTAGCGGTCGACGTTCACGAAGACGCGCTCCATCGGCATGTCCAGGCGCTTCGCGGCCGCCTCGATGATGCGAAGATTCGCCTGATGCGGAATGAAGAGATCGACGTCGGCCGCGGTGAAGCCGTGACGGCCGAGGATCGTGCCGGCGCACTCCACGAACATGCGGACGGCGACCTTGAAGAGCTCGCTCCCCTTCATCTTGGCGTAGTGCATTCGCTTCTCGACCGTCTCGTGCGACGCCGGCATGCGAGAGCCGCCTCCCGGCATGTAGAGCAGCTCCCAGTGCGAGCCGTCGGAGTAGAGGTCAGTGTCGATGATGCCGCTGCCGTCCTCGGTGGGCTCCAGCACGGCAGCGCCGGCCGCGTCGGCGAGCAGCACGCAGGTGCCGCGATCGGTGAAGTCGGTGATGCGAGAGAGGCTCTCGGCGCCGACCGCGAGCACGCGCTTGTACTTCCCCGTCTCGATGAACTGAGAGCCGACCGACAGGCTGTACACGGAGCCCGAGCACGCGGCATACAGATCGAGCGAGCCGATCTTCCGACATCCCAGCCGCTGCTGCAGGATGTTCGCGGTGGTGGGGAATATCATGTCGCCGCTCGTGGTCCCGAGCACGATCAGGTCGATGTCCTCGGGCACCAGGTTGGCGCGCTCCATCGCCTGCTGGGCCGCGCGCACGGCCAGGTCCGACGTCGCTTCGGTGTCGTCGACGAAGTGGCGCTGGCGGATGCCGCTCCGCTGCTGGATCCACGCGTCGGTCGTCTCGACCATCGTCTCGAGCTCGGTGTTCGTCACGACGCGCTTCGGCGCGTACGCACCGACCCCGGTGATCTTCGCGCGGATCATTCGCGGCCCCCTTCTCGCCCGCCGCGGGACACGCCTTCCGCGTCGAGCGCGGCCTTGATGTGCTCGTTCAGTCCCGCACGCGCCCACTCCGCGGCGACGCGAACGGCGTTCTTGATCGCCTTCGCCGGCGACGAGCCATGACAGATGATGGCGCCCCCGTCGATCCCGAGAAGCGGCGCGCCGCCCATCTCCGTGTAGTCCACGCGCTTCTTGAAGCGCGCGAACGCCGGCATCGCGAGCGCCGCACCGAGCTTGGAGCGCACGTCGCGCGTCAGCTCTTCCTTGATCATCGAGCCCAGCATCTCGGCCAGGCTCTCGGAGATCTTGAGCGCGACGTTGCCCGTGAACCCGTCGGTCACGATGACGTCGCAGCTGCCGTTGTAGATGTCGCGCCCTTCGACGTTGCCGACGAAGTTCAGCGACGACGTCTTCAGCTGCTCGTACGCCTCGCGCGTGAGGTCGTTGCCCTTGCCCTCTTCCTCGCCGATCGAGAGCAGGCCGACGCGTGGCGCATCGACGCCGATGATGTCGCGGGAGAAGGCGTTGCCCATGATGGCGAACTGCAGGAGGTGCCACGGCTTGGGACCGACGTTCGCGCCGACGTCGAGCAGGACGGTGTAGCCGCGCAGGCTCGGGAGCACGGCGGCGATGGCGGGCCGATCCACGCCGGGCAAGACGCCGATGACGAACATCGAGATGGCCATCGCCGCGCCGGTGTTGCCCGCGGAGACGAAGGCGGCGGCGTCACCCTCGCGGACGAGCTCGGCCGCGACGCGGAGCGACGAGTCGCGCTTGCGACGGAGCGCGTGCGACGGAGTCTCCGCCATGGTGACGACCTGCGAGGCGTGCCGTATCTCGACGCCGAGCGTCTCGGCGCGCAGGCGGGTGAGCTCGTGCTCGATGACCGCCTTGTCCCCGACGAGGACGACGGACGTCCCGAGCTCGCGCACCGCCGTCACCGCACCTTCCACCACGACGGCGGGGCCGTGATCGCCTCCCATGGCGTCGACGGCGATTTTCATGCGCCGCCTCGGCCGCTACGTGCCCTCGGTCGCGACGATCTCCCGGCCCTTGTAGTAGCCGCAGTGCGGACAGATCCGGTGCGGCAACTTCGGTTCGCGGCACTGCGGACACACGGCGCGCACGGGCGCGGCGAGCTTGTAATGCGTGCGGCGCTTCCGGCCCCGCGTCTTGGAGTGACGTCGCTTCGGAAGTGGCATCGAGGTCCCCTAGTGTGAGAGCCGGGCCGCCATGTCCTTGAGGACGGCCAGCCGCGGATCGGGCGGACGGGTGTCACACCCGCACGCGGTGAGGTTGCGGTTGCCGCCACAGACGGGGCAGAGCCCCCGACAGTCGGCGCGGCACAGCGGCTTCATGGGCAGCGCGAGGGTGGTCTCGCCTTCGATCACGGCGTCGAGGTCGATCTGATCATCGGTGTAGAAGCAGAGGTCCAGATCGTCCCCGGCCAGCTCGACGGCGTCAGCAGAAGACGGACGCGGCGCGAACCGCACGTCGACCTCGGTTCGTACTGGCGCCGAGAAGCTCTCCAGACACCGGCTGCACGTCTGGGGCACGGTCGAGCGGACCTGCCCCGTCACGAACACGTCGACCCCGTCGCGCTCGACGCGAAGATCGAGGTCGTCCAGTCGCCATGCCGGGTCGGCATAGGGCTGGCCGACGGCGGCCACGTCCGTCACGGTGAGGCCGTCGTCGTCGAGGTCCGATACACGGATGATCATCACTTTCCTCTGGTACTCCCGCGGCGATCCGAGGAGCGGCATCCACTCTAACTACTTGAGACTAAACGACTTTTCCTATAACCGGCCCAGTATATCGGCGGGGTGCCGCCAAGTCAAGGCATTTGACCGCTAACACCCCGTCTGCTAGGCTTTTTTCTCGATGTCGAACGTGTTCAAGACCGCGCTTCTCCTCGGCGTGCTGACGATCATGCTGGTGCTGCTGGGCGGCGCCATCGGCGGTCGTCAGGGCATGGTGGTCGCCTTCTTCATCGCGCTGGCGATGAACTTCTTCAGCTACTGGTTCTCCGACAAGATCGTCCTCGGCATGTACGGCGCACGGCCGATCACCGAGGCCGACGCGCCTCGAGTCCACGCGATTGTCCGGCGCCTCGCGCTCCGCGCCCAGATCCCCATGCCGCCCGTGTACATGATCGCCACCGACACGCCGAACGCCTTCGCGACGGGCCGCAATCCCGAGCACGCGGCCGTCGCGGTCACCGAAGGGATCATGCGGATCCTGAGCGACGACGAGCTGGAGGGCGTCCTCGCGCACGAGCTGTCGCACGTGAAGAACCGCGACGTGCTGATCTCGACGATCGCGGCCACGCTGGCCGGCGCGATCACGATGCTCGCGCACATGGCGCAGTACGCGGCGATGTTCGGGGGCACGCGACGCGACAGCGACGAGGAAGGCGGCAATCCGATCGCGCTCCTGTTCATGGCCATTCTGGCCCCCATCGCGGCCATGCTCGTGCAGCTCGCCGTGTCGCGCTCGCGCGAGTATCAGGCCGACGCCACCGGCGCGGTGCTGGCCGGACGCCCGTGGGGTCTGGCGAGCGCGCTCGAGAAGCTGCAGGTGGCCCAGCAGGTCGCGCCGATGGACGCGAACCCGGCCACCGCGCACCTCTTCATCGTGAACCCGCTGAGCGGCCGCTCGCTCATGACCCTGTTCTCGACGCACCCGCCGCTGGAAGACCGGATCGCGCGCCTGCGTGCGATGGCGGTCGCGCCTCGATAGCGATACCGGTTCCCGCTCCGGGATCCGGAGTCCGTCGCACCGCCGTCGTCTCGTTCATCGCCCCGCCGTCCTTGACCGGTCCGTACCCGTGCGGGACAATCGTGTGGCTGCATGACGGCTGACCCCCTCGTTCACCTCGCGGGTGTTCGGAAGGCGTTCGGAGCCGCTCTCGTCCTCGACGACATCGACCTCGACGTGCGCGCAGGCGAGGCCGTGGCCCTCCTGGGCGCCAATGGAGCTGGGAAGACGACTCTGCTGAAGATCGTGGCGACCGTCTGGCGCGCGACGCGCGGGACGGTCGTCATTGCGGGTCACGACGCTGGGCGCGCTCCCGAGGCGGTACGCCGCCACGTCGGTCTGGTCGCCCACGGCGCGCACCTGTACGAGGAGCTGACCGCGCGGGAAAACCTCCGCTTCTGGGTCACGCTGGCCGGCGGCGACGCGAGTCGTGCCCGCCTGGACGACGCCCTCGCCGACGTCGAGCTCGAAGGCGTCGCCGACGAGCGCGTGCGAACGTTCTCCGCGGGCATGCGGCGGCGTCTCACGCTGGCGCGAGTCGCCCTGCTGCCGCCGCGCGTGCTGCTCCTCGATGAGCCCTCCGCGGGACTCGACCAGCGCGGCAAGAAGTGGCTCGAGGCCACCCTGCAGACCTTCAAGAACGCCGGCGGCGCCGTCGTGATGGCGACGCACAGCTTCGGCCGTGAGCTGGGCGTCGCCGATCGCATCGCGATTCTCGCCGAGGGCCGCATCGCGCTGGACACGGCGCGAGGCAGCCTGTCCGCGGACGACGTGCAGAGGCTCTACGCGCTCCACGCGGAGGGCGGCGCATGACGACGTTCGCCCGGCGCGCCGGCATCGTGTTCTGGAAGGACGTCCTCGTGGAGCGACGGTCGAAGGAGGCGCTGAACGGCCTGGCCTTCTTCGCGCTGCTCCTCCTGTTCTGCTTCCAGTTCGCCCTCGGCGCCGATCGCGAGCGGCTCACCGCCGCGCTGCCGGGACTGCTGTGGCTGGGGTTCGTGCTGAGCGGCCTGCTCGCCCTCGGTCGCTCGTTCCTGGTCGAGCGCGAGAACGACTGCTGGGAAGGGCTGCTCCTCACGCCCGGCGACAAGAGCGCCATCTTCCTCGGCAAGCTCGGCGGCAACCTCGTGCTGATGCTGCTCGTGGAGACGTTCATCCTGGTGCTGTTCGGCGTGTTCTTCAACGTCGACCTCGCCACGTCACTCGGTCCGCTCGTGCTCGTCGTGCTCCTGGGCACCGTCGGGTTCGCGGCGCTCGGCACGCTGTTCGCAGCCATGACCGCGCACGTGCGCGCGCGCGAGCTGCTCTTTCCCGTCCTCCTGCTGCCCGTGCAGATCCCGCTGCTCCTCGCGACGGTGAAGGCGACGGAGTCGGTCCTGGCCGGCGAGCCGCTCTCGGCGGTCGCACGCTGGCTGGGACTGCTCGTGGCCGCTGACGTCGTCTACACGGTGGCCGGACTGTTGACGTTCGACTTCATCCTGGAGGCCTGAGCGGCGTGATGGCGACACGCGTTCTCGGATGGCTGGCCGCGCTCGGTCTGGCCGCGGGCCTGGTGATGGGATTCGCCGTCGCGCCGCGCGAGGTCACGCAGGGGAATGTCCAGCGGATCATGTACGTGCACGTGCCCGCGGCGTGGGTGGCGTACCTCGCCTTCGTCGTCGTGTTCGGCGCGTCGCTCGTCTACCTCGCGACGCGACGTCCGGGCGCGGATCGGCTGGCGCACGCCTCCGCCGAGACCGGCGTCGTGTTCACCGGTCTGGCCATCGCGGCGGGCTCGATGTGGGGCAAGCCCACGTGGGGCACGTGGTGGACGTGGGACGCTCGGCTGACGACGACCGCGATCCTGTTCGTGATCTACCTCGGGTACCTCCTGCTCCGGGGCATGGTGGACGATCCCGAGCGCGGCGCCCGGTACGCCGCCGTGGTGGGCATCATCGGCGCCCTCGACATCCCGCTCGTCCACTTCTCGGTGCTGTGGTGGCGCACGCTCCACCAGCCGCCGTCGGTGGGTCGCCCCGAAGCGAGCGCGATGGACCCGATCATCCTCGTCACGCTGCTGGTGAACGTGGCCGCGTTCACGCTGCTCTACGGGTACTTCGTGGGCAAAGGCGTGCGGATCCTGCGCCGGCGCGCCGAGGCGCTCGCGTGATGGCCGACAACTGGACGTTCGTCGCCGCGGCGTATGTGCTGACGGCGGTCGTGCTCGCCCTCTACTGGCGATCGCTCGCGCGTCGCGAGCGCGAGGCCGCACCCCGGCGCGCGGTGTCGCGGCCGTCGCGCGATCGCACGCGGGTGTCGTCGTCACCGTCACGCGCCGACGCCGCGCCCACGCCGACACCGCGGGGATGATGAAGCCGAAGTTCCTCGTGGGGGGCGTGATCATCCTGCTCGCGCTCGCGTACATGATCTACGCCGGCGTGACCCAGTCCGCCGTGTACTTCGTCACGCCGTCGGAATTGCGCGCGGCGCCGGTGGCGGGCAAGACGTACCGGGTCGGGGGCATGGTGGAGAAGGACTCGCTCCGCTGGGACCCGCGCACGCTGGATCTCAGCTTCCGCCTGTCCGACGGGCGCGCCAGCATCCCCGTGCGCCACCACGGCACGGCGCCCGACCTGTTCGGCGAGGGCCGCGGGGCCGTCGTCGAGGGCACGTGGACGGCGGACGCTGACTTCAAGGCAGCGCAGATCCTCGCCAAGCACTCGGAGGAGTACAAGGCCCCGCACGATGGGAACAGCGCGGGCTACAAGGAGCTGATGAAGAC
>JBKPPN010000119.1:0-7426 GCA_046733575.1 Candidatus Methylomirabilota bacterium
CCCCTGCTCCGTCATCGGTGTCCTGCGTCAAGTGAACTCAGTACGACATGAACCCAGAGTCCGGCGCACGCCCCGGCGTAGCGGGCCGCCGCGATTTACCTGAGTTGCGTCATGGTCAAGGTCATTTCGATACGCAACACATGACCGTCATGTTGTAATGTCGTCGACGGACCCATTACCAGCACGAGCGGCGAGAAAAGGCCAGGGAGCACGCAACGGGAGCGACCAGGTCGGTGGACGCGTCGACAGAGGCCAAGGCGATCGCCGACGTCGTCGAGGCGCTGAAGCCGCTGGACGTCGGCGCAATTGCGCGCGTGCTGGAGTGGGCCTCGAAGCGCTACGCGAGCCGGGCGCACGGCGACGAGCCGGGCACGATCACACCCGTTCCCCTCACCTCACGGCACGACGATACGGAGGCCGACGGTGGCGAGCTCGCGGATCTGTACGCCGCCGCGGATCCCAGGACCGAGTCCGAGAGCGTCCTGATCGCCGCGTACTGGCATCACGCGGCGCGCAAGACCGAGGTCCTCGACAGCCAGGCGCTCAACCGTGATCTGAAGAACCTCGGCCGCGGCGTGGCGAACGTCACGCGCGCATGCTCGGTGCTGATCCAGCAACGTCCCGCGCTGATGCTGCAGGTGAAGAAGTCGGGCTCGACCAAGCAGGCGCGCAAGCAGTACCGCCTGACCGCGGCGGGACTTCAGCGGGCGCGAGAAATGGTGGCGGGACGTGACGCCGATCGAGGACGGGTGGCGGAGACGGAGGCGAGGGGTCGGTAAGCTCCCGGCGCACGTCACCTCGCCTGCACGAAGTGGCACTTCTTGTACTTCTTGCCGGAACCGCACGGACAGGGATCGTTGCGCCCGACCTTGTCTCCCGTCGCCGTGCGCGCCGCGGGTGACGCGGCGGTTCGCGCGGGAGCCGCGGCGGCCGTCACCTGCGGCGATTCGCCGCGTGACTCCTGCACATCGCGCAGCGCGGTCATCGTCGGCAGCTCGACGTGCGTCTCGCGTTCGACCTGGACCTTGAAGAGCCGTTCCACCACGGCCGCCTTCACGCGATCGACCATCGCCTGGAAGAGGTCGAAGGCCTCGCGCTTGTACTCGGTGAGCGGGTCGCGCTGGCCGTAGCCGCGGAGCCCGATCCCCTCCTTCAAGTGGTCGATCGAGAGCAGGTGGTCCTTCCACAGCGAGTCGATCACGACCAGCATCACGTGGCCTTCCAGCGCCCGGATCAGCTCGGCGCCGAGCTCCTGCTCACGCTCCTCGCGTCGCGCCTTCACGCGAGCCGCCGCCAGGTCCTGCAGCTCGGGGCGCGACGAGAGGTCGGTCAGCTCGGCGGGCCCGATCCGGACGTCGAATTCGCGGAACAAGGCCTCGGACAGCGCGGCCACGTCCCAGTCCTCGGGATGCGTGGTCCCCGGCGCGTACGTCTCGATCGTGGCGTCGAGGGTGTCCTCGATCCACTCGCCGATCGTCTCGGCCTGGCTCTCCCCGTCGAGGATCTGACGACGGATGCCGTAGATGATCTCCCGCTGCTTGTTCATCACGTCGTCGTATTCGAGGAGATGCTTGCGGATCTCGAAGTTGTGCGTCTCGACCCGCTTCTGGGCGGTCCCGATGGCGCGCGTCACGAGCTTGTGCTCGATCGGCTCGCCCTCCTCCATGCCCAGGCGCTCCATGATCTTCTGGATGCGCTGCGAGCCGAAGATGCGGAGCAGATCGTCCTCGAGGGACAGGTAGAACCGTGATGAACCGGGATCGCCCTGCCGGCCGGAGCGGCCGCGCAGCTGGTTGTCGACGCGTCGCGACTCGTGGCGCTCGGTGCCGACGATGTGGAGCCCACCGAGCTCGACGACCTTCTCGTGCTCGGGATCCGTCACGCGTCGCGCCTCATCGAGTGCGGACGTGCGCGCCTCGGGCGGCGCGGTGGCGGGATCGAGGCCACGCTTGCGCAGCACTTCCTTGGAAAGGAAATCGGGATTGCCGCCGAGCAGGATGTCGGTGCCGCGGCCGGCCATGTTGGTGGCGATGGTGACGCCGCCCGCGCGGCCGGCCTGGGCCACGATCTCGGCCTCGCGCTCGTGGTACTTCGCGTTCAGGACCTCGTGCTTGACCCCGCGCTTCTTCAGGAGGCGCGAAAGCGTCTCCGACTTCTCGATGGACACGGTGCCGACGAGCACCGGCTGACCACGCTCGTGACACTTGATGATGTCCTCGGCCACCGCGTCGAACTTCTCCCGCTCCGTCTTGTAGACGACGTCGGGAAAGTTCACGCGCACGAGCGGCCGGTTCGTCGGGATGACCGTGACGCCGAGCGAGTAGATCTTCGCGAACTCCTCGGCCTCGGTCTCCGCGGTGCCCGTCATGCCGGCGAGCTTTCCGTACATACGGAAGTAGTTCTGGAAGGTGATGGTCGCGAGGGTCTGGTTCTCGCGCTCGATCTTGACGCCTTCCTTCGCCTCCACCGCCTGGTGCAGTCCGTCGGACCAGCGCCGGCCGGGCATGAGACGTCCCGTGAACTCGTCGACGATGATGACCTGGCCGTCCTTCACCACGTAGTCGACGTCGCGCTTGAAGAGCGCGTGGGCGCGCAGCGCCTGCTGGATGTGATGCAGCACCGTCATGTGCTGCGGGTCGTACAGGTTGTCGATGCCGAGGAGGCGCTCGGAGGTCTGGATCCCCTGCTCCGTGAGCGCGATGGCCTTGGCTTTCTCGTCGACGATGTAGTCGCCCTCGACCTCCGCCTCGATCTCGGAGAGCTTGCCCTCGACGATGGTGGCCGCCCGCTTCAGCTTGGGAATGACGCGGTCGAGCTTCTGGTAGAGCTCGTTCGACTCATCGGCGGGGCCCGAGATGATGAGCGGCGTCCGTGCCTCGTCGATCAGGATCGAGTCGACCTCGTCGACGATGGCGTAGTTCAGCTCGCGCTGCACCAGCTCGTCGAGCGAGAAGCGCATGTTGTCGCGCAGGTAGTCGAAGCCGAACTCGTTGTTGGTCCCGTAGGTGATGTCCGCGCGGTACGCCTCGCGCCGCGTGCACGGGCGAAGCGCGGTCATCCGGATGTCCGTCGTGACGTACGTCGGGTCGTAGAGGAAGGACGCCTCGTGCTGGATCACGCCCACGGAGAGCCCGAGGGCCTGATAGATCGGGCCCATCCACTGCGCGTCGCGCTTGGAGAGATAGTCGTTCACGGTGACGATGTGAACGCCCTTGTCGGGCAGCGCGTTGAGGTACGCGGGCAGCGTCGCGACTAGCGTCTTGCCTTCGCCCGTCGCCATCTCGGCGATGGTCCCGCTGTGCAGCACCATCCCGCCGATGAGCTGGACGTCGAAGTGGCGCATGCCGAGGTACCGTCGGGCGGCCTCGCGGCACACCGCGAACGCCTCCACGAGCACATCATCGAGCGCGTCCCGCAGCGCGGCCTTCAGCTCGTCGCGATCCTCGGTGTCCGCGCGCTCCAGGCTCTGCTTCACCTTCGCGCGCAGCTCGTCCGTCTTGGCTCGCAGCGCCTCGTCGCTGAGCGCCTGCATCGCCGGCTCCAGGGCGTTGATGGCGTGGACGTTCGGCGTCAGGCGCTTGACGTCGCGCTGGTGCTTCGTCCCGAAGATTTTCTTCAGCAGCAGGTCGAGCATGGCGAGCTAATTGTACGCCCGGGCACGGGACTCAGGATCGTTTCACGGCGAGCAGCTCGCGCGCATGACGCCTCGCCGTCTCCGTCACGGCGTCGCCCGCGAGCATCCGCGCCACCTCGTCCACGCGCTCGACGCCGGTGAGCGCCGACGCGGCCGCGCGCGACCGCCCGCCTCGCACGGTCTTGTCGACGCGCACGTGGTGATCGGCCCTGGCCGCGATCTGCGGCAGGTGCGTGACGCAGAGCACCTGGCGCCGGCGCGACGCGGCGCTCAGCTTGTCGGCCACGACGGCCGCGAGGCGGCCCCCGACGCCCGCATCGATCTCGTCGAAGATGGTCGTCGGCACGGGGTCCGCTGCCGCCGCGACGCTGATCAGAGCGAGCATCACCCGCGACAGCTCGCCGCCCGAGGCGACACGCGCGAGCGGCCGCGGCTCCTCCCCCGGATTGGCGGCAAGGCGGATCTCGACGCGGTCGAGGCCGTGCGTCGTGACGGCGTCGTCGGGACGGCGTTCGACCGCGACGGTCAGCACCGCGCGCTCCAGGCCAAGGCTGCGGATTTCTCGCTGCCCCTGCGTCGCCAGTCGCGTCGCGGCGGCGGCGCGGCGCTCGGACAGCGCCGACGCGAGCGTCCGGAGCTCGGCGCCGAGCGCCGTCGCCGTCCGCTCCTGCTCCGCGAGTGTGGCCTCGTGGTGAGAGAGTCGCGTCAGCTCGGCCGCAGCTTCGTCGCGAAACTTCAACATCGCTTCCTCGGAGTCGCCGTACTTCCGACGCAGCCGCGCCAGCTCGTTGAGGCGGTCGTCGACCTCCTCCAGCCGTCCGGGCTCGACGGCGATGCTGTCACGCAGCCGGGTGATCGCGATGGTGGCGTCTTCGATCTGCGCCACCGCCGCGTCGAGCGCTTCGATGGGCGTGCCGAACGCGGGATCGAGCCGCGCCAGGTCGGCGAGCACGCGCGCCGCGCGTCCGACGCACATCCGTGCCGAGCCCTCGGCGGAGGAGAGCAGATCGTCGACCTCCGCGAGGCCGCTGGCAAATCGGCCGGCGTGCTGCAGGCGCCTTCGCTCCGTGCGCAGCGCCTCCTCCTCGCCCACGCGCAGTCCCGCCGCGTCGAGCTCCGAGACCTGAAACCGCAGGAGATCCTCACGCTGGGCTCGGTCGCGCTCGGCCGCGCGGCCGTGCTCCGCGACCTCACGCGCGGCGCCGTAACGGGAGAACAGCTCGGCGACGCGCGCCGCGATCTCGCGCGCGTCCGCGAAGTCGTCCAGGAGTTGACGCTGCATCGAGGGCTGGAGCAGGCGCTGCTGCTCGTGCTGACCGTGGACCTCCACCAGCGCCTCGCCGAGTCGCTCCAGCAACCCCACCGTCACCACCGCGTCGTTCACGAACGCGCGATGTCGGCCCGAGCGCGCCACTTCGCGACGCACGAGGAGCTCGTCACCATCCAGAGCGACGCCGGCGTCAGCGAGGACGGCTCGCGCGGTAGGACATTTCGAGACGTCGAACACGGCTTCCACCGTGGCGGTGTCGGCATTCGCGCGGATCAGCTCGCTGCTGGCGCGCGCGCCACACACGAGCAACAACGCGTCGACCAGGATCGACTTGCCGGCTCCCGTCTCACCCGTGAGGACGTTCAGGCCCGAGGCGAACGGGACGGCGGCACTCTCGATCACGGCCAGGTTGCGCACACGGAGCTCGGTCAGCACGAAGCGATGCTAGGGCAGCGACTGTCCGGCCCACAAGTCGTATCCCGACGTCGACACCGCGCACGGCACATGTGCATCGCGGCGTCCTTCATGGCGAGCCGCAAAAGATCCGCGACTATCGTTCCCCCCACTTCAGCTTGGTGCGGAGGACCGAGAAGAAGTGCCGTTCCGGAAACCGGACGAGGCGCACGCGCGCGCGCGACTGCGACACCTCCACGACGTCGTGGTCGCGCAGCTCGAATCCGACCTGGCCGTCGAGCGTCAACATCACCTCCTGGGCCGTCTGTAACGTCACGAAGATGCGATGGGTGCCGGGAAGCACGATGGGCCGGTTGGTGAGCGTGTGGGATGCGATGGGGACGAGGACGATCGCGTCCATCGTCGGGAAGAGGATCGGGCCGCCCGCGGACAGGCAGTACGCGGTCGATCCGGTGGGCGTCGAGATGATGAGCCCGTCGGCACGATATGCCGTCGCCGTCTGCCCCTCGACCGCGACGGTGAGGTTGATGATCCGGCTCATGGCCGACTTCGTGATGACGACGTCGTTCAGCGCCGCCTGCTGGAAGACGTGCTGACCGGCGCGCATGACGCGCGCCTCCAGCATCATCCGGTCCTCGACGGTCATGCCGCCGGTCAGATACGCGTCGACGGCCGGCAGCGTCTCCTCGGTCGTCGTGGCGGTGAGGAATCCGAGGCCGCCCAGGTTCACGCCGAGAAGAGGCACCGCGAGGTCGCCCACGCTGCGCGCCATCGAGAGGAGTGTGCCGTCGCCGCCGAGGACGACGAGCAGATCCACCTCGGACGGCAACTCGTTGCGCGTGAGCGCCGTCACATCGAGCTCGGGGACGAGGGCGGCAGTGGGCTTCTCGAGGACGACAGGGACGTTACGGTCGCGGAGAAACGCCAGGAGCCGTCGGACGAGCGCCGGCGCCTCGGGGGCGTCGGGCTTCGCGACGATGCCGACCCGCTTCATGCAGTCGCTTCGACACTCCGCGTGATCATCGCCTCGAGGTCACTCGCCGTGCGGCCCTGCGTCGAGAGGTGAAGGAAGAACTCGCGGTTGCCCTTCACGCCGCGGATCGGGGAGGCCGTCACACCGAGGGCGTGCCAGCCGCGCAGCACCGAGAACCGCGCGAGCCGTTGCACACAGGCGCGGTGCAGGGCCGGATCGCGGACGATCCCGCCCTTGCCGACTTCCTTCTTGCCCACCTCGAATTGCGGCTTGACCAGTGCCAGGACCTCGCAGCGCGATGCCAGCACGTTGAAGATCGCGGGGAGAACCTTCTCCAGCGAGATGAAGGCCACGTCGACGACGCCGAGGGTCGGCTGCTCGTCGAAGAGCCGGGGATCGAGCGTCCGCGCGTTGGTGTGCTCCATCACCACGACACGCGGATCGTTGCGCAGCCGCGCGTCCAGTTGCCCCGTCCCCACATCGACCGCGTACACGCGCGCGGCGCCCCGCTGCAGCATGCAGTCCGTGAACCCGCCGGTCGAGGCGCCGACGTCGAGGCACATCCGGCCCTTCACAGCGATCTTGAAGTGGTCCAGTGCGTGGATCAGCTTCTCGCCACCGCGGCTCACGTACTTCGAGGCCCCCCGGACGTCGATCTTCGCGGTCGGGGTCACCAGCGCGCCCGCCTTGTCCACTCGGAGGTCGTCTACGTACACCTCACCGGCGAGGATGTGTCGGGCTGCTTTTTCACGGCTTTCCGCGAGGCCCTTGTCCACAATCAGACGGTCGATACGCACACGGGGTGGGGTTCGCATGGTCCGACAATTATAGGCCAGCCTTCGTCCGAGGCCGAATGATAAGAAGGAAAACGATTCCAGCGACGAATCCGCCGATGTGTGCGAACCACGCGACCGCCCCTGCCCCCGGGTTCAGGAACGCTCCGAGACCGTTGAACAGCTGCACGACGAGCCAGAAGCTCAGCACGATCAAGGCCGGAATCCGGATCAGACGGAAGAACACGATGAAGGTCACCAGCGTCAGCACGGTGGCGTGAGGGAAGAGGACGGCGTAGGCGCCGAGGACGCCGGACACCGCCCCACTCGCACCGATCATGGGCATCGTCGACGTCGGCGTC
>JBKPPN010000120.1:0-3418 GCA_046733575.1 Candidatus Methylomirabilota bacterium
GTCCCGGCCGGTTGACGCCGGCATTGCTCACCACCGCGTTGAGTCCGTCGAACCGCGCCGCGGCCTCCTCCACGACGCGAACGGGGCCGTCGGGCGTCGCGAGGTCGCCGTGCAGCGGCACGGCGTCCGCGCCGAGGGCGCGAAGCTCGCCGACGACAGCATCGAGCGAGGGAGCGGTCGGGAGATCGACGGCCGCGATCCGCGCGGCGACGCCTGACGCCTTGCCGTCGCGCGCGAGGCGAAGGCACGTGGCTCGTCCGATCCCACTCGCGGCGCCGGTCACGATTGCACGCATGAGCCTCCTCCATCGAGGGGATCGACGCCGCGACCGCCATGCGGACGCGCGCGGCGTGACTCTACGACGGCGCGGCCGTGCGGGCAACGCGCGTGTCGCGGCCGGGCCGGGCCATGGCGTCGCTCGCGCCGGCTGCGTTACCATCCCGGCATGAACACACTCACCGTGGACTTTCCCAAGGATCTCAAGCAGCACGTCGGCCGTGAGCTGGGTCCGTCGGACTGGGTCACCGTCGAGCAGGCCATGATCGATCGCTTCGCCGAGGCCACCGGCGACCATCAGTGGATCCACGTCGACGTCGAGCGCGCGAAGCGCGAGCTGCCGGGCGGCAAGACGATCGCCCACGGGCTGCTCACGCTGTCGCTGGTGCCGCGCATGGCCCACACGCTCGTCACGGTGACCAGGCGCGTCCGCGGTGTGAACTACGGGTCGAACAAGGTCCGGTTCACCAACCCGGTGCCGGCGGGCGCGCGCATCCGCCTGCGGCAGCGCCTCGTGGACGTGGAGGACGTTGCGGGGGGCGGCGTGCGCATCACGTCGGCCATGACGGTGGAGATCGAGGGCCAGGAGCGGCCGGCGCTCGTCGCGGAGACGATGAGCGTTCAGTACGCATGATCGATGTCTGAATCGCGGGAGGTAGCTCGATGATCGTTCCACTCACGCTTTCTGACTTTCTCGACCGCGCGGAGCTCGTCTACGGAGAGCGCGAGGCCGTCGTGGACGAGCCGAATCCGCCGGGGGGTGGACTGGGGCGGATCACGTACGCACAGTTCGCCGCGATGGCGAGGAGTCAGGCGGCGTTTCTCGACGAGCTCGGGGTGGGGGACGGGGAGCGCGTGGCGATCGTGTCGCCGAATGCGGCGCGGTTCCTGATCAGCCTGTTCGGCGTCAGCGTGTACAACCGCGTGCTCGTGCCGATCAACTTCCGGCTGAATGCAGAGGAGATTCGCTACATCATCGAGCACTCCGGCGCGACGGTGGCGCTGATCGATCCCGAGATGGACGCGGTCATGAAGCCGATTCCGGTGAAGCATCGCGTCGTGCTCGGGACCGCGACGGATCAGCAGATGTTCCTGCGGCGCGATGCGCGGCCGCGCGGGCGCGTCACGGACGAGAACACCACGGTGTCGATCAACTACACGTCGGGGACGACGGCGCGGCCCAAGGGCGTGCAGCTCACGCACCGCAACTTCTGGCTCAACGCGGTGACGTTCGGCTGGCACATCGGGCTCAACGACCGCGACGTCTACCTGCACACGCTCCCGACGTTCCACTGCAACGGCTGGGGGATGCCGTATGCGGTCACTGCCATGGGGGTGAAGCAGGTCGTCATCCGCAAGATCGACGGGGAGGACATCCTGAAGCGCGTGGACGCGGAGGGCGTCACGCTGTTCAACTGCGCGCCCGCCGTCATCGCCGCCGTGCTCGACGCGGCGGCGAAGCGGACACACGGCGGCGCGGCCATTCCGGGGAAGGGACGCGTGCGGGTCGTGATCGCGGGGGCGCCGCCGCCCTCGAAGACCATCGAGCGGATCGAGGGCGAGCTCGGCTGGGAGTTCATCCAGATCTACGGGCTGACCGAGACGTCGCCGCTGCTGACCATCAATCGATCGCCGCGCGAGTGGGACCGCCTCGATCCCGCCGAGCGGGCGACACGTCTCTCGCGGGCCGGCGTGCCCGCCGTCGGCGTGCGGATGGACGTCGACGCCAGCGGCGAGATCCTCGCGCGGTCGAATCACGTCTTCGAGGGCTACTGGAACCAGCCCCAGGAGACGGCCAAGGCGATCGTGGACGGCTGGTTCCACACCGGCGACGGCGGCCACGCCGAGGGCGCGTACACCGTCATCGCGGACCGCAAGAAGGACGTGATCATCACGGGCGGCGAGAACGTGTCGTCCATCGAGGTCGAGGACTGCCTGTACCAGCATCCGGCCGTGGCCGAGGCCGCCGTCATCGGCGTGCCCGACGACAAGTGGGGCGAGACCATCAAGGCCCTCGTCGTCCTGCGCGCGGGCGCGAGCGCCACCGAGCGCGAGCTGATCGACTTCGCGCGCGGGCGCCTGGCGCACTTCAAGTGCCCCACCTCGGTGGAGATGCGCGACGCGCTCACGCGCACCGCGACGGGCAAGCTCCAGAAGTTCAAGCTCCGCGAGCCCTACTGGGCGGGCCGCGAAAGGAAGGTCAACTAGCATGAGCGACGACAAGGTCGATTCCGTCCGCTCGTCGAGCGGCGGCGTGATCGGACGGGCCCGCAACGAGGCGCGCGGCGTCGGTGTGTTCTTCGACTCCTCGGGGCGGCCGCAGCCCGACGCGCTCACCAACAGCGAGGCCTTCCTGGGCGGCGTGTCGTCGTGCGGCGTCACGCTGATCGAGGGCTACGCGAAGGAGACCGGCGTGCCCCTCACGCACACCGTCGTGACCATCGAGGGCCGACGCAAGGCCAGCGAGCAGAACCGCTTCGCCGGCGTCACGATGACGTTCGAGCTGAGCGGTGTGAGCCAGGCTCAGGCGGAGAGCCTGGTGGAGACCTACAAGGGCCGCTGACCCCTCTATCGCACGGTCGCGGACGCGACCGCAGTGAAGATCACGGTCGTCGCGAGGTAGAGGCGAACGCGCGCGCCGCCGCGCTCAGCCCTGGCGGGCGGCTTCCTTGGCCGCCATCTTTCGCTTCAGCTCGTCGGGGGTGAGGCGGACGATGTCCTCGTTCTGGTGCGCGTAGACGGTGTAGGCGCTGGTGTCGGCGTCCTCGAGCCGGATGCGACCGGCCAGCACGTCGGCCTTCCAGCGCTGGTGCTCGGGCTCGCGCGCGTGGAACTCCGGCATGACCTCGCGCGCGAACAGCTCCAGGCTGGCGCAGATGTCCTCGTGGCTCGTGCGGCCCGCCTGGTTCAGCAGGATCACCTGGTCGACGTTGGTCGCCTCGAACTCGCGGAGCCGACGGCGAATCGTCTCGGGTGAGCCGATCAGTCCCGAGCGCAACGTCTCCTGCGCCGTCGGCGTCTGGCGCCACTCCTGGTAGAGCTCCCACATGTTGCCCTCGCCGGGGGCGGGGATGCCGTGCTTGCCGTAGTGGCTGAGGCAGAACACGAAGAACGTCCACCCGGCCGCCTTGGCCTGCGCCTC
>JBKPPN010000121.1:0-7147 GCA_046733575.1 Candidatus Methylomirabilota bacterium
GACTTCGGCGGCCAGATCCAGCTCGTCAAGGGCCGCGACAACTATCGGTGCGAGCGCTACGAGGGCGCGACGGTCACGACGTCGCAGGGAATGTGCCGGCGCCCCCGCGGTCCCGTCTGCACGTGTCCGTACGCGCGCGCCAAGGCGGCCGCGCTGGAGGGGCCGATCTTCTGCACGAACACCGCGTACTTCCTCACCCTGAGGCAGTGGCAGCGCGAGCGCCTGGATCGTCGCCGCCTCCTCATCGTCGACGAGGCGCACAACCTGGAAGCGCAGCTCGTCGGCGTCTTCACCGTGCGCTTCACGCCCGAGCAGATGGCGGCGTGGTTCGGCGGACGGCTGCCCCGTCTACCGTCCGCGCAGGACTATCGCGAGCTCTTCTTCGACCACACCGCCCGGCTCGAGGCGGAACGGGCCGCGGTGGACCGGGCCCTCGAGAACTTCCGGCCGCTCGCCGGTCTCGTGGACGACACCTTCATGCTGCCGCCGTCGCGCGAGGAGCTCGCCCTGCTCGCCCAGCGCGACACGCTCGACGCCGCTCTCGCCCGCCTTGGCTTCTTCCTCGACGCCGAGGACCAGGAGTGGATCCTCCGCTACGGCGACGCCGCCGACGACGTCCTGGAGCTCCAGCCCCTCAGCGTGACCGCGATGGCGCCCGACCTCCTGTGGGACGCCGCCGACGTCATCGTGCTGTCCTCCGCGTTCCTCGGGCGTCGCGAGATCATCGCCGAGTGCTTCGCCCTCGCGCCGGAGCGCACGCGCAGCTTCACGAGCGTGTCGCCCTTCCCGCTCGAGCAGCGGCCGATCGTGTACGACCCGGTCGGCCCGCTGTCGCGCGAGACGATGCCCGTGCTCGAGGCCGGCCTGTTCGCCGCCATCGCGCGCGTGCTGGCGCGCCATCCCGACGAGAAAGGGCTGATCCACGCCGCCTCGTACGCCAGCGCGCGACGTCTCGTCCAGGACCTCGCGCTGCGGGCCCCCACGGAATTCCGCCGCGTCATCTTCGTCGAGTCGCCGGAGGCCAAGGCTCGCGCGCTCGAGCACCACCGGGGATCGCCGCTGCCGACGGTGCTGCTGTCTCCGTCGCTGCGCGAGGGCGTGGACCTGCCCGACGACTTCCTGCGCTTCCAGATCATCACCAAGATGCCGTTCCCCGACCTCGGTGACCCCTGGACGAAGGCCCGCGCCGATCGCGATCCGCGCTGGTACGCCCTCGAGACCGCGAAAGCGCTGGTCCAGGCGTACGGTCGCTCCTGCCGGCACGGCGACGACCACGGCGTGACGTACATCCTCGACGCGCAGTTCGCCCGCTTCCTCCAGCGCTATCGTCCGCTGCTGCCGGCCTGGTTCCTCGACGCCGCCCACGCCGCCATCCTGGCGTACAAGCGTCGAGACCACCGCTCCCGCGACGTCGAGTCGATGACCGATTCGCTCACGCAACCCATCGAGTAACGTGTCGGGCTCGTCCGCTCCCGTGCTGGCCCTCGCGGCCGCCTTCTTCTTCTCGCTCGCCGGGGTCATCCTGCGGCGTGCGCTCGCACTCCTCAATCCGCTGACCACCGCCTGCGTGTCGGTGACCGTCACCGCGGTCATCACGTGGCTGGTGGCCGCGAGCACCGACGACCTCTCGCTCATCCTGAGTCCAGCCGTGATCCCCTTTCTCGTCGCGGGCTTCATCGCCCCCGGCCTCTCGCGGCTGATCCTCTTCATCGGCTACTCGCGCATCGGCGTCGGACGGACGGTGGCCCTGATGTCGACCACGCCGCTGTTCGCGATCGTCATCGCGATCGTGTTCCTGGGCGAGCGGCCGTCGTTGCTGCTCCTCCTCGGGGCGGGTCTCATCGTGAGCGGCGGCGTCGTCATGTCACGGCGGGCGCGCGACGACACCTCGTGGCGGCGCCGACACATGATCTTTCCCATCGCCGCCGCACTGATGTTCGCGGTGCGAGACACGATCAGCCGCGGCGCGCTCGTGCAGTTTCCGCGTCCGCTCATCGGCGCGGCCGCGGCCACGTTGATGGCCGTCGTGGCGATCTGGAGCTTCGCCGGTGTCCAGCACGGCATGGGGCGGGTGGCGTTCAACGCGCCGGGCACGAAACTGGCGCTGCTCTCCGGGCTCTGCGAGGGCACCGCGTACATCTTGATGTGGCGTGCGCTCGGGTCGGGTCACGTCTCGGTCGTCACGCCGCTCGTCAACGCCAGCCCGATGTTCACGGTGGTCCTCGTCCTGCTGCTCCTGCGCGGCGTCGAGCGGATGACGTGGCGGATCACGATCGCGTCGACCATGGCCGTGGCCGGCGCGGTCCTCGTCGTGCTCGGGCGGAGCTGAGCGCCGGGCACGACCCGCCGCGGTGAGACCACGCGGACGTGCCGCCGCGCCGCACGCCCAGCGCCGAGGATCTCGCCCGCCCCGCGCACACCGGACTGGCAGGTCCGCCTTGTGCGGGTGGCGCGCCGTGTGGCAACGTGGCCGCGATGCGACGCGGCGACGATTACGTCAGCAGCTTGCAGGACGGCCGTCACGTCTACCTCGACGGCGCGCTGGTCAAGGACGTCACCACGCATCCCGCCTTCGCGGCGCCGATCGACCGCGTCCGCGCCACGTACGAGCGCGCTCGCTCCGACGATGCCCGCGACGTCACGACGTGCGTGGATCCCGCCACGGGCGAGCGCATCGGCGCCATGTGGCTCGTCCCGCGCTCGGCCGACGACCTCGCCATTCGCCGGCGCGTCCACCGGTTCTGGGCCGAGCCGTCCTACGGCCTGATGGGGCGCACGCCCGACCACGTCGCGTGCGTCATCACCGAGCTGGCCGCGTCGCGCGAGTTCTTCGCGCGCGGCGGCGCGCGCTTCGCCGACAACGTCGTCCGGTTCTACGAGAAGGCGCGGGCCGAGGACCTCTACCTCTCGTACGCGATCGTGCCGCCCCAGATCGACCGCACGCGGCCCGCCCACCAGCACCACGAGCCGTTCCTGCATCCGGGCATCGTGCGCGAGCGCGACGACGGCATCGTGCTGCGCGGCGCGCAATCCATCGCGACGTCGGCCGTGCTGTCGGACTGGCTGTTCCTGTCCTACATCACGCCGCTCGCGACGGGGGACGACGACTACGCGATCTCGGTGGTGATGCCGATCAACACGCCGGGGCTCCGCCTCTATCCGCGTCGGCCGTTCGCGGCGCAGGCGACCAGCGTGTACGACTACCCGCTGTCGTCGCGGTTCGACGAGGTCGACGCCACCGTCGTGCTCAACGACGTGCTGGTGCCGTGGGAGCATGTCTTCATCCACCGCAACGTGGGGCTCGTCAACGCGCAGTTCCACGACACGCCGTCGCACACGCTCGCCAACTTCCAGTCGCTCGTTCGCTTCGGCGTGAAGATGGAGTTCCTCGCCGGCCTCGCCATCTCGCTGACCGACGTGCAGGGCGCCACCGGCCAGCCCGCCATCCAGGCCACGCTGGGCGGCGACATCGGCGCGCTCGCGGCCACGTTCGACGCCCTCGTCCACGCCGCCGAGCGCTTCCCGCTGATCAAGGACGGCGTCGCGCGGCCGCACCCGCAGTACGTCTACGCCGGCATGAGCCTGCAGCGCCGCCTCATCGTCGACCTCACGCGCACCCTCCGCGAGCTCGCCGGCGGCGCCTTCCAGGCCATCCCGTCGTCCGAGCTGAGCTTCACGTCGCCCGACACCCGCGCGGACACCGAGCGCTACTACCAGGCGACCGGCGTCAGCGCCCACGACCGCATCAAGCTCCTGAAGCTCATCTGGGACTTCGTCGGCACCGAGTTCGGCGGCCGTCAGCTCCAGTACGAGATGTTCTATTCCGCCTCGCAACCCGTCGTGAACACCCGCGCCTTCCGCGCCTACGACTGGAACGCGTCCCGCGCCCTCGTCCAGCGCTGCCTGAACGAATACTGATCGCCGAACCCGAAACGAGGCGCGGCCGTCGAGTGCATCGCGGCGGAGCGGGGGGCGACGGGGGTGGCTACGGTGAACCCTGTACGCTGTCCAGCAACGGCTTCACCGGGAGCGCCAGGTTACCCCCGCGCCGCCAAGCCCGATCAGCAGGCTCGAGGCGATGCCGATGAGCCTCGCGGGCGACGCAGAATGATAGCCTGCGGGTTGTCCGAACGCGCCGCTGCGACCGCAGGAGGCCAGTGATGATCGATGTGCCGATGTACCACGACGGCTCGCGCCAGCTGCAGGATCGTTTCGCGACACGGCGTCTCGCCGATCGCCTGGTGGAGACCGTCGCGCACGGAGCCTTCACCGACGCCGACCGCGCGTTCATCGAGAGTCGCCCGATGTTCTTCCTCGCCACGGCCGACGCCGAGGGCCGGCCCGATTGCTCGTACAAGGGCGGCCAGCCCGGCTTCGTCCGCGTGATCGCCCCCGACACGCTGGCCTTCCCGAGCTACGACGGCAACGGGATGTTCAAGAGCGTCGGCAACATCCTCGTCAATCCGCAGGTCGGCCTGCTCTTCATCGACTTCGAGAAGCCGCGGCGGCTGCGCGTCAACGGTCGCGCCACCGTGCAGGAGGACGATCCGGTGCGCGCGGACTTCGTGGGGTCGCAGCTCATCGTCCGCGTGCGCGCCGAGGCGATCTTCCCGAACTGCCCGCGCTACGTCCACACGATGCACCATGTCGAGACGTCGGTGTACGCGCCGTGCCAGGGTCACACGCCGCCGATCCCGGAGTGGAAGCAGCGGCCGGTCTTTCGCGACGTGCTGCCGCCCGGAGATCCCGCGCGCTGAGCGCGACCGCGCGTCAGCTCAGCGTGACGCGGAGGACTTCCTCGACGGTCGTCATGCCGTCGATGACCTTTTGCAGGCCGGCTTGCCGGAGCGTCTTCATCCCCTGCTCCTGGGCCATCTTGCGGATCTCGGCCGTCGGCGCCGAGCGCAGCACCAGGTCGCGCAGCTCCTGGCTCATCGGCATGACCTCGTAGAGCGCGACGCGGCCCTTCATGCCCGTACCGCTGCACTTCTCGCAGCCCCTGCCGCGGTAGACCTGGATGCGTCCCGTCGACTTCGAGAGATGCCCGTACGGCTCGAGCGAGCTCTCGTCGATCTCGTACGGCTCCTTGCAGGCCGCGCACACCTTGCGGGCCAGACGCTGGGCGAGGATCAGCAGCAGTGACGACGAGATGAGGAAGGGCGGGATGCCCATGTCGAGCAGCCGCGCGACGGTCGACGGGCAGTCGTTGGTGTGCAGCGTCGAGAAGACGAGATGGCCCGTGAGGGCGGCGCGGATGGAGATCTGGGCCGTCTCGAGGTCGCGCGTCTCGCCGACCAGGATCACGTCGGGGTCCTGACGCAGAAAGCTGCGGAGCGCGGCCCCGAAGGTGCGTCCCACCGCCTCGTGGATCTGCACCTGGTTGACGCCCTTCAAGTTGTACTCGACGGGGTCCTCGGCCGTCATGATGTTGTGCTCGGGCGTGTTGATGGTGTGGATGGCCGAGTAGAGCGTGGTGGTCTTGCCCGAGCCCGTCGGCCCCGTGATGAGGACCATCCCGTACGGCTCGTGAATCGCCTTGTTGAACTGCTCCAGGCTCCACGGATCGAAGCCGAGCGCGGTGAGGTCGAGCTTCAGCGCGTCCTTGTCCAGGATGCGCATCACGGCCTTCTCGCCGAAGATCGTGGGCAGGATCGAGACGCGGAAGTCGATCTCGCGGCCGTTGTAGCGGAGCTTGATGCGGCCGTCCTGGGGCAGCCGGCGCTCCGAGATGTCGAGGTTCGACATGATCTTGAGGCGCGAGAGGATGCCGGCCTCGATGCGCTTGGGCGGCTGCAGGATCTCGTGCAGCACGCCGTCGATGCGGAACCGCACACGGAAGACCTTCTCGTACGACTCCCAGTGGATGTCGGAGGCGCCGCGACGGATGGCGTCGACCAGCACCACGTTGACGAGGCGCACGGTGGGCGGATCGTCGGCCGACTCCTGCAGCTCGAAGACGTCGACCTTCGTGGCGGCGGCGTCGGGATCCTCGACGACCTCGACGAAGGCGTCCTCGGAGAACCCGCTGAGGACGTCGGCGATGGCGTTGGCTTCCGCCTTGTACGCACGCTCGATCGCCTCCCGGATGGCGCTCTGCGCGGCCACCAGCGGCATCACCTGCATGTTGGTCATGAAGGCGACGTCGTCGAGCGCGAACACGTTGGCGGGATCCGCCATGGCGAGACTGAGCGTGTTCCCCAGCACCTTGATGGGCAGCACGTCGTACTTCGTCGCCATGCTGTGGGGCACGAGCTTCGCGACGGCCGGGTCGACCTCCACGTCGGCCAGCGTGATGGACGGGATCCCGAACTGTCGCGACAGGAAACCGACCAGCTGGTCTTCGTTGACGAGGCCGAGACGGATCAGGATGACGCCGAGCTTCTCCTTCGTCTTCTTGTGCTCGACGAGCGCGTGCTGGAGCTGCTCCTGCGTGATCAGGCCGTCCGCGATGAGCAGATCGCCGAGCGGCGCGGAGCGGCGCTTGCGCGCCGATCCCGGCTCGGGGAACACCATGCGGGGCGCGGCGAGCGCCCCGCCGTTGACGGTGGCGGCGCCGTTGGGGGTGCCGTTGCCGTTGCCGCCGTGCACCTCGGTCCCGTTGCCGCCGGCGTGGCGGCCCGGGGCGGGCTCGTTGCGGCCGGAGATCGACGCCAGGCGCGCGACGATCGACGCCAGCTCGGCGCGGGCGCCCAGCTGCGTGTAGATGTCGCGCAGCCCCTCCAGGGCCCCGACGTCGAGCGGATTCGCCCCGAGGATGCTCTTCAGGACGGTGGCGGTCCGCTCCAGCTCGGCGGGCGTCGGCGTCATTGGGCGGGAGCCTGCTCCTTCGGCGACGGAAACGTCGGGATCTCACCCGCGCCGAGCGGGGCGACGAGCGCGCCGACTCGCGCCGGCTGGGCGCGCGAATCGTCGAGGACGGTCGCGATGGCCTGACTCGCCTCGCGCGCGAACAGTCGCACCATTCCCACCGTGGTGTGCGAGTCGAAGATCGCGAGGAGGATCGTGCCGGCGTCCACTGTCGACACGTGGATGTTCTGCGTGGCGCCCTCGTGGAAGAGCACCGAGAACTCCGTCTCGCCGAGGAGCTGCGCCATCGCACCCGTGGAGCTGAAGGCGCCCGCCGCGAGCGCCGCGATCGACACCGTGT
>JBKPPN010000122.1:0-14277 GCA_046733575.1 Candidatus Methylomirabilota bacterium
CCGTAGAACAGGTCGGGTCCCTCGGCGCCGAGGTCCGTGAGCGTCCGCGCGAGGTCGATCTGACGCAGCCGCTCGCCCTCGGCATGCGCGCGGCCGCCCGGCGCGAACACGTGGTGCCATTCCCGGTCCGGATTGACGGGCATGAAGTCCGCGATGGACTGGCTGACGAGCGACGTCGTGGCGAATCCCTCGTGCGCGTAGTGAATGGCGGGCGCGAGCAGCGACCCGAGCGGTCGCGTGCCGAAGCGCTCGAGCAACATCGCCCAGCCCCGCACACACCCGGGGACGCTGACCGTCGCTGGCCCGATCACGGGAAGGTCGCGCCAGCCGCGTCGACCGAGCGCGTCGAGCGTCGCGCGTGACCCGGAGCGTCCCGCCCCGTTGAGGAAGTGGACCGTCCGCGTCGACGCCTCGTGGTACAGGACGAAGAGATCGCCGCCGACGCCACAGCAGTACGGCTGCGTCACGCCGAGGACCGCGTTCACGGCGACCGCGGCGTCGGCCGCCGTCCCCCCGGACTTGAGGACCTCGACGCCGGCGAGCGTGGCGAGCGGATGCGCGGAGGAGACGAGGCCGCCGTACCCGAGCGCTACCGCGCGATGCGAGTAGCCGACGTTCGCCACCCGTCAGTCTCCGGGGAACAGCCGGGTGATCTCGTCGCGCGCGAATACGGGCATGGGCCACCGCTGCGTCCCCTCGACCAGCGTGACGCCCTCGGCGCGCGGCACGACCTGGCCGATGAAGTGGCAGTCGATGGACTCGCGGGCGAGCGCGTGGACCACGAGCGCGGCGTCCGCGGGCGCCAGCGTCATGAGCAGCGCGCCGGAGGCGATCGTGCCGAGCGGGTCGAGGCCGTACGCCGCGCACAGCTGCGCGCCCTCGGGGAGGATCATGATGCGGTCGCGGTCGACGCGGAGGCCCACGCCCGCCGCCTCCGCCATCTCCCACAGCGCCGTGGCGATGCCGCCCTCGGTGGGATCGTGCATGGCGTGCACCGCGCCGACCTCGCACGCGATCTCCGCCTCGGGGAGCACGCTGATGCCGGGCCGGCGCAGGAACGCCTTCGCCTTGCGCACCACGGACGCCGGCACGCCCCGGGCGGCGAGATCGTCTGCCTTCTCCTGCGCGATGATGGCGGCGCCCTCCAGCGGGACGCCCTTCGTCATCACGATGGCGTCGCCGGGCTGCGCGCCGCCCGTCGTGACGAGCCGATCCTTGGCCACCTCGCCCAGCATGGTGCCGACCACGATCGGGCGGTCGAGGCCGCGCGTGACCTCGGTGTGGCCGCCCACCAGCGCGACGTCGAGCTCGTCGCACGTCGCCCCCAGCTCCTCGAACAGCGCGCGCACGGTGTCGTCGGACGACGTCGCGGGCGGCAGGAGCACGGTGGCGAGGAACCAGCGCGGACGCGCGCCGCGCACCGCGATGTCGTTCGCGTTCACCTGCAGCGCATACCAGCCGACGTCGCTCGTGGTAAACGTGATCGGATCCGTCGTGGCGACGAGGTAGCGGTCGCCCATGTCGATCACCGCGGCGTCCTCGCCCACGCGGGGCCCGACCACGACACGGTCGTCCGTCACGGGATGCTTGTCGAAGAGCGACTGGAGCAGCGCAGGCGGCAGCTTCCCGATCGGGAGCGACATCGCGCTAGAGTATAGCGCGCGCCTCGCCACCTCCCGACTTTCGCCCGCGTTGCGACGAGCTTCGCACGGTGCGATCGCGTCGCGTCAGGCGCGCAGGAGCTTCAGTGCGTCGGCCGCCAGGTCGTAGAGCTGGGCGCAGCCGGTGACGCCGCCCAGCAGGTGCTGGATCCGTCGCGACAGCCCGGCGTCCGCGACCTCGCCCACCAGCGCGCCGATCTTCCCTTGCGGCTCGGAGCAGACGCCCGCGTAGGGCAGGCGCGTGACGACCGACTCCGCGCGCGTCACGCGCTCGCTCTGCGCGTCGATCTCGAGCGTCACGTCGAAGCCGTGCACGTTGTCGTGCATGGAGCTCGTGAGCGTCACGCGATCGTCGTGGCGCGCCAGCGCCGTCCGCTTGCGGCGCTCGAACACCCGCTGCTGCCCGGGCCGGGGACTGTACAGATCGGGGTAGGCCATGGTCGACACCGTCCGGGTCCCGAACAGCGCCTCGCCGGCCCCACTGTAGGTGAAGCACGAATCCGGAAGATCGCTGAAGCCCGCGCGGTCCAGCTGCCAGGCCTCCCAGGCGCTCACGGTCGCGCGCTCGGCGCGCTCGCGCGGCAGGCGGGCGACCTGGCGGGACAGACGCGCCACCTCGATGGCAGCGTCGATCACGAAGGCCGTGCCCTCCGCGTCGCCCAGCGTCGCCGCCACGCGACGCGTGAACCCCGCCACCATCCCGATGCCGGCCAGGCCGGGCGCCGCGCCGACCAGACCATCGGCGACGGCGCCGTCGAGGACGCGCAGTCGCGCCGCCGCGATGGTGTAGGTCGGTGAGGGGTACGCGTCGACCTCCAGCTCGATGGCGCGGTCTGGGTCACGGAGCGTGACGACGTGGGTGAGCGTGTCGCCCTCGCCGTTGTCGCAGTGCCCGAGCATGAGGCGCTCGTAGCGCGAACGCTCGCGGACCAGCGCAGGCGCGATCACTTCGACACGTACTTCTCGGGCTCGCGATCGAACGAGCGCTTGCAGCCCACGCAGCAGAAGTAGTACGTCACGCCGTTGTAGCTCGACTGCGCGGCGGCGCGCGCCGGATCGACGTCCATCTTGCACACGGGGTCTGTCTGAGTCGGCATGGTGTGTTGCCCTGGCGCCCACGGTCGAGCGCATTCGAGTTCGGTGACGCTCGCGCCGCACCCCATCGACGTCACGTCGAGAGGCGGACGCGCTTGAGGCGCAGGCTGTTCAGCACGACCGACACGGAGGAGAAGGCCATCGCCGCGCCGGCCAGCATCGGTGAGAGCTGGATCCCCCACAGCGGATAGAGCACGCCGGCCGCGACCGGGATGAGCACGACGTTGTAGCCGAAGGCCCACACGAGATTCTGCTTCACGACGCGCATGGTGTGCCGCGACAGCAGCAGGGCGTCCACGACAGCCGCGAGGTCGGGACGCATCGCGGTGACGTCCGCGGCATCGATGGCGACGTCGGAGCCCGAGGCCATGGCGATGCCGACGTCCGCCTGCGCGAGGGCAGGAGCGTCGTTGACGCCGTCGCCGACCATCGCCACGCGGCCGCCCTGCGCCTGGAGCGTCTGGATCTCGCGCGCCTTGTCCTCGGGAAGGACCTCGGCGCGCACGACGTCGATGCCGGCGCGGCCGGCGATCGCCTTCGCCGTCACCGCGGTGTCGCCCGTCAGCATGACGACGTCGAGCCCGAGGCGACGCACGGTTGCCACCGCGCTCGCGGCGTCGGACTTGAGCGCGTCGGCGGCCGCCACGAGCCCCAGCGCGCGCCCGGCGAACGCCAGGTACACGACGGTCTTGCCGTCGCCGGCCAGCGCGTCAGCCTTCGCGGTCAGCGCGGCAACGTCGACCCCGCGCTCGTCCATCATGGTGCGATTGCCGAGCAGGACGCGTCCCTCCGCCGCCATGGCGTCGATCCCCTGACCCGGCACGGCCTGGAACTCCGCGATCGGCGGCAGTGCGACCCCGCGCTCCTTGGCGCGCGCGAGGATCGCCTCCGCGAGCGGGTGCTCGGATGCCTGCTCGACCGCGGCGGCAAGGGCGAGCACCTCGTCCTCGTCCCCGCCCGGCACGGGCACGACGTCGGTCACGCGCGGCTTCCCCACCGTCAGCGTGCCGGTCTTGTCGAACACGATCGTCCGCACCTCGTGGAGCAATTCGAGCGCGAGTGCGCTCTTGATCAGGACGCCGCGCTCCGCCCCCCGCCCCGTGCCGACGATGATCGCCGTCGGCGTGGCGAGCCCCATCGCGCACGGGCAGGCGATGACCAGCACGGCGACGGCATTGACGAGCGCGTGGATGAGCGTCGGCTCGGGGCCGACGAGCGACCAGACGAGGAACGTCGCCGCCGCGATGCCGAGGACGACGGGCACGAACACCGCGGCCACGCGGTCGGCCAGGCGCTGGATCGGCGCCCGCGAACCCTGCGCGTCCTGGACGAGCTGGATGATGCGCGCGAGCGTCGTCTCGGCCCCCACGCGCGTGGCGCGGAACAGGAAGGCGCCCGTGCCGTTCACGGTGCCACCGAACACGCGCGCCTCCACCGTCTTCTCGACCGGCACGCTCTCGCCGGTGAGCATCGACTCGTCGACCGTGGACGCGCCGTCCACGACCACGCCGTCGACGGGGACGCGCTCGCCGGGGCGCACGCGGACGAGGTCGCCCACGCGCACGTCGTCGACCGGCACGTCGATCTCGCCGTCGCCACGCACCACACGGGCCGTGCGCGGCGCGAGCGCCACGAGACGTCGGATCGCGTCCGACGTCCGACCCCGCGCCCGCGCCTCCAGCCAGCGGCCGAGCAGCACGAGCGTGATGACCACCGCGGCCGCCTCGTAGTAGGTCATGGCGCCCGCCTGCATGAACGCGTCGGGCCAGACCGTCACCGCGACGCTGAAGAGATAGGCCGCCATCGTGCCGAGCGACACGAGCGTCGACATGCTCGGGGAGCCGTGACGGAGATCGCCCACGAAGGCTCGGTGAAATTCCGCCCCGACCCAGAACTGCACGGGAGTCGTGAGCGCGAGGAGCACCCAGGGATCGCGCAGCCACGCCGGCGCCCAGGGAAAGACGTCCGGCATGCTGCCCAGCATGACGAGCGCCGACAGGACGATGCCGGTCACCACCTTGGCCCGTGTCCGTCTCTCCGCGCGCTCGCGCGTGACCCGTTCCGCCGCGTCGGCGTCCGCGGTCTTCGTGCGAGGCGGCCGCAGGTCGTAGCCGGCCGCGTTCACCGCCTCGCGCAGGCGCTCGAACGGCGCCTGGTCGGGGTCGACCGTCACCGTCGCCTGCTCGGTGGCCAGGTTCACCGTCGCGTCGCTCACGCCGGGGACGGCGTCGAGGGCGCGCTCGACCTTGCCGACGCACGCGGCGCAGTGCATGCCGGTGACGGGCAACGTCAACCGCTCCTCCACCGCTCAGCGACCTCCGAAGCGCGTGAAGACGTCGAGCAGCTCGTCGATCTTGCGCTGCCGGTCGCTCTTCGAGCTGGAGCGCAGCGCGTCCGTCACGCACGACTCCATGTGGCGCCCGAGGAGCAGCTTCTGGACCTGCTCCAGCGCGCCCTGCACGGCGGCGATCTGGAGCAGCACGTCCACGCAGTAGGCGTCGGCCTCGATCATGCGCTGCAGGCCCTGTACCTGCCCCTCGATGCGTCGGAGTCGCCCGCGCGCCTTCGCTTTCGTCTCGGCATCCAGCATGCGTATACCCTCACAGGGTATAGGACCACTCGCGGGCGTCCCTGTCAAAGGGCCGATCACGCGCGCGATCAGTCGAACAGCGACGGCTGCGTGGTGGCGCTCGGCGTCTCGCGCGCCCGCGTTGCACGGGGCCGTGCCCTGCGCGCGGCCTTCTTGACCGGCGCGGGTTCCGGGTCCACGTCGCCCGCCGGCCGCGGAAGCTTCCAGCCCTTCTGGTGCGCGATGCGGTGCCCCTGCTTGATGACCAGGAGATCGACGAGGCGCGCGAGCGGGTTCTTGAGCAGCGTGAGGTACTTCTCCCAGTACCGCGGCGAGAGAGCGAGCGTCCGCATCTGGTCGATGGCGAGCGTGAGCGCGTGGCGGTCGCCCTTGCGAGACGCGAGGCGCAGGGCGGTCACGATCTTCTCCCGGTTGATGCGGGACGGGGCCGTGCGTGCCACCGGCGAGATTCTAGCCGATCGGGAGCAGGCTCAGCGCACGACGATCTCGTAGTCGTCGCGATGCGGGCGGTTCACGCTCTGGACGACCACGGGACGCTCCAGGCGACGGGCGAGCCGCTGCAGCGGCTCGCGTCCCTCGCCCTCGAAGTACTGGGCCACCTCCGGATGGACGCGGACCACGATCTCGGCGTCGCCCGGCGCCGTCGTCCGCGCCTGCACGGCGCGAAAGATCTCCGACGCGAGGGTGGCGTCGGCCTTCACGACCCCGGAGCCCTTGCAGCTGGGACACGTCGAGCTCAGGAGCGCACGGAGGTCCTGGCGGACGCGCTTGCGCGTCATCTCGACGAGACCGAGCTCGGAGATCTCGAGGACGTTGGTGCGCGCCTTGTCCTCGGCGAGCGCGCGCTTGAGCGCCTTGTACACCTGCTCGCGATGCTCGGCTTTTTCCATGTCGATGAAGTCGATGATGATGATGCCGCCCAGGTCGCGCAAGCGAATCTGCCGCACGATCTCGTTGACGCTCTCCATGTTGATCTTGAACACCGTCTGCTCGAAGTCACGCTTGCCCACGTACTTGCCGCTGTTGACGTCGATGGAGACGAGGGCCTCGGTGTGGTCGATGACGATGTAGCCGCCGGACTTGAGCCAGACGCGCCGCCGCAGCGCCTTCTCGATCTCGCGCTCGATGCCGAAGGACTCGAAGATCGGCGTGTGGCCCTCGTAGAACGTCACGCGCTCGGCCTGCGCGGGCACGAGCGTCCGGGCGAACGCGAGACACTTCTCGTACATCTCGCGCGTGTCGACGACCATCTCGTCCACGTCGGGCGAGAACAGATCGCGAACGACACGGAACGTGAGATTGCCTTCCTCGTGGAGGAGCGCGGGGGCCGACGCCTGCTCGTAGCGCGCGTGGGTCTGGGACCAGAGCCGGCCGAGAAACTCGATGTCGACGGCGAACTCCGTCTCCGTCTTGCCCTCCGCGTTGGTGCGCACGATGTAGCCGCCCGCGGGAGGATTGAGACCCCGGACCGCGGCGCGCAGCCGGTCGCGCTCGCGCTCGTCGCGGATCCGTCTCGACACGCCGACGTGATTGGCCTGCGGCATGTACACCAGATACCGGCCGGGCAGCGAGATGAACGAGGTGATGCGCGCGCCCTTCGTGCCGAGCGACTCCTTGGAGACCTGCACGAGGACTTCCTGCCCCTTGCGCACGAGGTCCTCGATGGGCACGGTCGGCTCGCGGCGAGGCTCCTCGTCGACGTCGAGGTCGCCCTCGGCGTCGGCATCGGCGGCGGGCTCCTCGTCCTCCGCGAGCATCGCGTTCCCGAAGTCACCCGTGTTCGCGGTGTAGTCGCCGGCGTAGAGGAACGCGTCCTTCGACAGCCCGATGTCGACGAAGGCGGCCTGCATGCCGGGCAGCACGTTCGTGACCACGCCACGGTAGACGTTGCCGACGATGGAGCGGTGCTGGTGCCGCTCGATGTAGAGATCGGTGAGGAGGTTATTCTCCTGGACGGCGACCCTGGTTTCGTCGACGCCAGCGTTGATGACGATGCGTTTGCTCACGGCAGCACTCCCCTGGCGCGCCGGGTCCCGTCATCATGGCGGTCGCCGCGCGTCTCATTGGAACTGCCGCATTCGAACCGAGAGGAGGAGACCCAGCGACACGAGGGACACGAGCATGGAGGAGCCTCCATAGCTCATGAGTGGTAGCGGGACGCCCACCACGGGCATGAGGCCCGACACCATCCCGACGTTCACGAGGATCTGCGTACCCAGGAGCACGGTCGCTCCCAGCGCGAGCAGACGCCCCACCGGCTCCCGGGCCGACGCGGCGATGTCGAAGCCCCTCAGAAGGAGCACCGCGTAGCACGTGAGCAGCACGAGGCAACCGACGAACCCCCACGTCTCGGCGAACACGGCGAAGACGAAGTCCGTATGACGCTCGGGCAGAAAGGCGAGCCGGCTCTGCGTGGCGCCGGCCATGCCCTTCCCCAGGAGCTGTCCTGAACCGATGGCGATCTTGGCCTGGATCACGTTGTAGGCGCTTCCTTGAGGGTCGCGAAACGGGTCCAGGAACACGAGAATCCGCTCTCGCTGATACTCCTTCATGGCGAACCACACCACGGGCAGGGCGGCCACGCCGGCGAGGCCGAGGCCGCCCAGGAGCTTCAAGCGCATCCCGGCCGCCACCAGGAGGGCGATCAGCACGGGGAAAAGCAGCAGCGCGGTCCCGAGGTCCGGCTGCTTGATGATCAAGACGAACGGCACGGCGATCAGGGGCAGCACCGCGCCGAGCACCGCGCCCGTCACGGGCTGAGCCCAGCGAGAAGCAAGCAGCCAGACCGCCGTGAGCACGAAGCAGATCTTGAAGAACTCCGACGGCTGCACGGTGACGCCTCCGCCGAGCACGATCCAGCGCCGCGCGCCGGAGACCGTGCGGCCGAGGACGAACACCGCGACGAGCGCGCAGAGGCCCAGCGCGTAGAACACCGGCGCGATGCGGACGAGGCGCCGATAGTCGAGGCTGGCCACCACGGTGAGCGCGAGCAGTCCGACGACGAACCATCCGACCTGTCGCAGCGCCACGCCGCCGCCCGCGCGGCCGACGCTCACCGTCGACAGCGTCAGGGCGCTCAGGGAGACGATGCACACCGGCGCGGCGAGGAGCATCCAGTCGACGTTCTGCAGCAGGCGTCGATCGATTCCGACCGTGGCTCAGCTCCCTGCCAGATCCACCGAGGCGACCTTCTCGAGGAAGATCGCGTTGTAGATCTTCCGCGCGATGGGCGCGGCCACCTGACCGCCCTTGCCACCCCGCTCCACGAGGACGACCACCACGTATTCCGGATCCTTCACCGGCGCGAACGAGGCGAACCATGCGTGGTCCTCACCGCGGTCGGCTCTCGACTTCGCGATCATCTGCGCCGTGCCGGTCTTGCCCGCGATGTCGATCCCGGGGATGCGCGCCGCGGCGCCCGTCCCTTCGTTCACCACCGCCAGCATCGACTGGCGCAGGAACGCCCACACCATCGGCGACAGCTCGACATGGCCGCTCACCTTGCCCTGATCGCTCCACACCTCGCCCTTGTCGGGTCGGACCACGCGCTGGACGAGACGCGGCTTCCACAGCACGCCACCGTTGGCGACGGACGACATGAAGCGCGCGACCTGCATCGGCGTCACGAGCACGGTGCCCTGCCCGATGGCCATGTTGACGATGTCGCCACCGAGCCACGTCCTCCGGCCGCGCCGATCCGTGCGCGGCTTCGGGATGAGGCCGAGCTTCTCTCCCGCGAGATCGATGCCGGTCGGAGTCCCGAAGCCGAACGCTGCCGCGTACTGCGTGATGACGGGCGCACCTACTTTCAAGCCGGCCTGATAGAAGTAGATGTTACACGACTGCGCGATCGCGCGATGGAGATCGACGCTGCCGTGGCCGCCTTCCTTCCAGTCCTTGAAGGTCCACGCGCCGAGATGGAACTCGCCGTTGCAGTGCATGCGGTCCATGGGCACCAGCGTGCCTTCCTGCAATCCGGCCGCAGCCACCAGTATCTTGAACACCGAGCCCGGCGCGTACTGACTCTGGATCGTCCGGTTGAGAAGCGGATGATTGGGGTCCTGGACGACCTTCACCCACGCCGCGCGGTCGATGGAGCCGGTGAACTGGTCGATCTCGTACGCCGGCGTCGAGACCATGGCGAGCACGTCGCCTGTCCGCGGGTCCATCACGACGACCGCGCCGGCGCGGCCTTCCATCGCGCGTTCGGCCGCTTCCTGGATGCGTCGGTCCACGGTGGTGATGACCTGAGCGCCGGGCTGGGGCTCGGTCTTCTGGATGAGCCGCATCGGCCGGCCCATGGCGTCGACCTCGATGCGTTCGCCGCCGTCGCGGCCACGCAGGAACTCGTCCAGCAGGCGCTCGAGCCCGTTCTGACCGACCATGTCGCCGCGGCGGAATCGACCCTGCTTGAGCTGCTCGTCGTTGGCCTCGCGGACGTAGCCGAGCAGGTGCGCGGCGAACCGGCTGTTGGGATACGCGCGCTGTGGCTCGACTTCCACTACCACGCCGGGCAGGTCGAGCTTCCACTCCTCGATCTTGGCCACCTCTTCCATCGTGAGGCCGCGGCGGACCCGCACGGGAACGAACGAGTCGGGGCTGACGCGTCCGTACGCCTCGGTGAGGTCCTCGTAGGGAATCCGAAGCAGCGACGCCACGCGGCCGAGGATGACGTCGGGCTTGTCGATCTCGCGCGGGATGAGCGAGAGCGTGAAGGCGGGACGATTGTCCACGAGCGGCGCGCCGTGACGGTCGAAGAGGATGCCCCGCGGCGCCGCGATGGGCCGCACGCGCAGCCGGTTCTTGTCCGACGCGTCACGGAAGTGACCGCCCTCGAGTACCTGCAGATACCAGAGCTGCCCGATGATCACGAGAAACGCGAGACCCACCAGGCACGCCATGGCGACGACGCGCCGGGACCCGCTGTCGCGTCGCGGGGCGGATCCCGAGGGGGTGGGCCACGAGCTCACAGCAGCCGTCCGCGCTGGGTTTCCGCCCACGACAGCGCAAGGACCAGCGCGGCCGCGATGAACCCGTTGTAGAGCGCCTGCGGGAACACGACGTACGTCATGACCTGCCCGAATGGCGCAGGGAAGTGAAAGAGCTTGAGAAGACCGAAACGCACCAGCCCCTCGGCGAGCGACAGCAACACGAGTCCGGGGACCTGCACGAGCGGCTGCGTCACGCGGAGACGATGGCTGGCCGTGCCGATGCCGAAGCCGATCAACGCCTTCGTGAGCGCCTGCGCGCCGATCAGCCCGCCACTCGCAACGTCCTGGAGAAGCCCGGCCGCGAACCCGGTCACGCAGCCGAACTCGGCGCCGCGGCGCAGCGCGAGCAGCACGACCATGATGAGTGGGATGTCGGGCGTGACGTCCGCGACGCGGAGGGCGTTGCCGAGCGTGGCCTGCGCTACACCGCCGCCAAAGATGGTGAGGAGCAGCGCGGTTCGCACTGCTTAGTCCCCGGCGGGAAACGCCGCTGCTACGTCGTAGCTCGTCTCACCCGTGACGAGGAGCACCTCGTCGATCCGCGCGAGATCGACGGTGGGGGTGATGGTCGCGTAGTTGAAGAGGGCCGAGCCGCGGTCCTCGATGGCGCGGACGCGGCCGATCGGAATGCCGCGGGGAAAGACACCGCCCATCCCCGACGTCACGACCAGATCGCCGACCTGCAGGCCCGCGCCCTCGCGCGCCATGAACTTCAGGCGCATCGTACCGCTCGGCTCGCCTTCCACGAGCCCCGCCGTGCGCGTGCGCACCACGTGCGCGCTCAAGCTGGAGGCGGGATCGGTGAGGACCTGCACGATCGAGGCGCCGGGGCGGACGTCGAGCACGCGGCCCACGAGCCCATCCGGGGAAATGACCGCGGTGAGACGCGAGACACCGTCCCCCTTGCCGCGGTTGACCGTGAGCGAGCGAATCCATCCGCCCGACTCGCGCGCGATGACTTCGCCCGACAACGTCGTCATGGGCAGCTGTTCGCGCAGCACGAGGAGACGGCGGAGGCGGGCATTCTCTTCGGTGGTCTCGTTGACGCGCAGCGCGTCGACGCGCAGCCGCTGAATCTCTGCGCGCAGACGAATGTTCTCGAGACGGACGTTTTTCCACTCCTGGTAGGTCGACCAAAGCCCGAACGCGCCGCGGTGAATGCGTGCGAGCCCCATCTGCACCGGGGTCGTGACAACGGCGAGCGCGTCGGCCGCCCGGAGGCGGTGACCGCGAACCTGCACGGTGAGCAGCAGCAGGCACACGACGGCGACGAGCACGACGAGCGCCAGTGCACGGATCTTCACTCCCACGACCCCCGGAAGAGGTGACGGGGCTGGTTAGGCCGGGATCGCCACCTTCTTCAACAGATCGAGCTCGTCGAGGACTTTCCCAACGCCGAGCGCCACGCACGAGAGTGGATCGTCGCCGGCCGTCACGGGAAGATTCGTTTCCTGTCGGAGCAGATGGTCCAGGCCGCGGAGCAACGCGCCGCCGCCCGTGATGACGATGCCCTTGTCAACGATGTCCGCCGCGAGCTCGGGCGGCGTCCGCTCCAGACACGTCCGAACCGTCTCGACGATCGTCATCACCGGCTCGCGCAAGGCCTCGCGGATCTCTTCATCCGTGATGACGATGGTCTTGGGAATCCCGTCGATGAGATCGCGTCCCTTCACCTCCATCGTACGCCGCTCGCCGCCCATCGGATAGGCCGAGCCGAGGTTCACCTTGATCTCCTCCGCGCGGCGCTCGCCCACGAGCAGGTTGTAGTGCTTGCGGATGTACTGCACGATCGACTCGTCCATCTCGTCGCCCGCGATGCGGACGGACTTCGCGTACACGATGCCGGACAGCGAGATCACCGCAACTTCGGTGGTGCCGCCGCCGATGTCGACGATCATGTTGCCGCCCGGTTCCTGGATGGGAAGGCCGGCGCCGATGGCGGCCGCCATCGGCTCCTCGATGAGGTAGACCTCGCGTGCGCCCGCCTGCATGGCGGAATCGCGGACGGCGCGCTTTTCGACCTGGGTGATCCCGGACGGCACGCCGACGACGATGCGGGGGCGCAGGAGCTTCTGGCGTCGATGCACCTTCGAGATGAAGTAGTGCAGCATCTTCTCGGTCACGTCGAAGTCGGCGATGACACCATCTTTGAGGGGCCGGATGGCGACGATGTTGCCCGGCGTTCGTCCGAGCATCGCCTTCGCCTCGTGACCGACGGCCAGCACCGAGTGGTCGGCCTGATGGATGGCCACGATCGAGGGTTCGTTGAGGACGATGCCCTCGCCGCGGACGTACACCAGCGTGTTCGCGGTCCCCAGATCCACGGCAAGATCGTTCGAGAACATCCCGGCCAACAGGTTCATGAACATTCAGCCGCACTCCATCCCGTGTCAGGATTACCAGCCTGGGAGCGGTCCCCCCACACTAGCACGGTCCGTGCCACAGCGCTTTAAAAACGCTGTTTCTATGCGTCTTTAGCGTCATCGGCGCGAATGGCTCTCTCCCGGATACCGCCGGGTATGCCGTGGAAACAAATATCGTTTCGACGCCTGGAAGAACCGCCGCGCACCCGTCCTAGGCGACTGCCACGTGTCGCGAATGGGCCCGGAACGCCCAGCTGGCGCCGGTACAAAATGTCGGCGCTGATACGCGAATGACGTCGCGGTGGCGCTGCGTGGCACCGCGTTCGCCGCTACGAAATGGAGCAGCGCTGGGCGGGTCCCGCCGTGAAACATGGCGCTGATTTCTTACACCTTCTGCTGGTCTTCGGAAAATACCAACTTTTGGTTGACAGCGATCCGAACTCTGTGTAAGTCTTACGCCCGGTTTAGGCCTGCACGGAATTGCTGAAGATGATCCTCGATCAAGACGCCGCGCGATATGAGACGCGCGGCGTTTTTTTTGTCCTCCAATTCAGGAGGACGACCCCGCCATGGCGGCGGGAGCACACAGGGGCTTGAAGACCCCCGAAGAGAGAGGTTCGAGGTATGGCACAGGGACACGTGAAGTGGTTCAACGATGCAAAGGGCTATGGCTTCATCACTCAGGAGGGTGGCGAGGACGTCTTCGTGCACTACAGCGCCATCCAGGCGCAAGGCTTCAAGAGCTTGGCCGAGGGTGATCGAGTCGAATTCGAGGTGACGCGCGGTCCGAAGGGTCTTCAGGCAGCGAACGTCCGCAAGGTCTAGCCCGTGTGCTTTCGCCCGGGCCCCCCGCGGGGTCCGGGCGCCCGACCAGATTCTCGGCAGAACGTGCCGCCTCCGGCAACATCAGCCCGCACACAATGGTCTCGATCTCCGAAAAATAAAAAGCCCTGACGACGTCTGCGGCGCGTGAGAGTTCAGGTGCTGCTTCGCTCACGCCGCCCCGGTGGTGAAACCGGGATCGTCAGGGCCGGTGGTGCCTGGACTCCCAGGCGGTCCACCTGCTACGTGGATTCTGCCTAGGAGGCAACCACCTCACAGATCACCGTAGGTTTACACATCGGCTGGATCACCTCCTATTCTCGGCAAGGGCGCCACGCGGGCCCAGGTCCCACTGACCTCCAACCGGATGCCGACTCCCGGCCCGAGGCTCGACCACGTCAACCGCCGGCGGAATTGCCGGCGGGGACGACCAAGGGGAGCGTCTGTTGTCGCTCCGGTCGAATTCGATCTCATCCTACCGCACGCGTGGCGCCGCGAAAAGGAGAAACACCCTACTCCACGACGATGCGCGCGCGATTCTTCTCGTAGAGCGAGTGCCCGATGCCGTCGACCTTCACGACGTCCTCGGGCGCCTTGAACTTGCCGTGCGCCTGCCGGTACTCGACGATCTTCTCCGCCGTCTTCTTGTGGACGCCCGTCAGCGACATCAGCTGCGTGACGTCGGCGGTGTTGATGTTGATCCGCTCGGTGTGGTCGGTCTTGTCCGTGTGACCGTTCTTGACGCGATGCTCGCC
>JBKPPN010000123.1:0-14462 GCA_046733575.1 Candidatus Methylomirabilota bacterium
GATCACGGTCGCTGGCACGGGGTTCGCAGTTGCGCAAGGCAGAGGGACCCGTGAGCGACGCCGACTTCACCCCTGAGCAGGAACAGTTCATCACCGAGATCGTCAACCGCGTGGTGCGGCGGCAGGGCCGCCTGCTGGAGCGGGTGGGCACCGACCTGCACGCGCTCGTGATGACGCTGGCCGAGAAGCGTCTGATCACGATGGACGAGCTCGAGTCGTCGCGCCGGAAGCTGGACGCCGCCTTCGACCTCACGCGCGCGCGCCAGCTCGCCGCGCTGATCGCCGACATCGACCGCCTCGACGACGATCTCGGCCCCGACGCCGACGAGCGACGCCTCGCCTGAGCGTCACGTCGGTCGCGCCGCCGCGGCCGCGTCGCCTCCTGTCCGCCGCCCTCGTCCCGACCTCGCGCGCACCTCGCGGTCCCGCCGAGACATGCAGTAGAATCGCCCGCATTCCGCCGGCCGCCGTCCGAGCGACGTGAGCCGGCGGCCGAACGTCGAACCCCTCGCGTGGAGGCCGCGCAATGAGCCAGAGACGTCCGTGGCTGGTCGTGATGCTCCTCGTCGGCGCGCTGGCGGTGATGGCGAAACCCGCCGCCGCCCAGACGCGCTTCGTCTTCGCGAACGAGAGCCCGTACGACACGATGGACCCGCACGCCGCCTTCGACGTCGGGCGCGTGGCCGTCCGTCTCAACCTGTACGACGGGCTCTACCGCTGGCTCGACAATCCGCCCGTCTTCACGCCGTGGCTCGCCGAGAGCCACACCATCTCGCCCGACGGCCTCACCTACACCTTCAAGCTGCGGCACGGCGCCAAGTTCCACGACGGCGCGGAGGTGACGGCGGAGGACGTCCGCTACAGCATGGACCGCATCCTCGCCCTCAAGAAGGGCGCGGCCGCGGTGTTGTCCGAGATGGTCGCGCCGGGAACCACCAAGGCGGTCGACCGCTACACCGTGCAGTTCACCCTCCTCAAGCCCTCCGCCATCTTCCTCGCCATGGTGCCGGAGATCCACGTGGTCAACGCCGCCCTCGTCAAGAAGAACGAGAAGGACGGCGACTGGGGCGCGGCGTGGCTCACCGGCCATGACGCGGGCTCGGGCAGCTACCAGCTCGACCGCTTCGATCCCGCCATCGGCTTCACGGCCAAGCGCTTCGCCGGCCACTTCATGCCGTGGGGCTCCAAGCACATCGACGAGATCGACTTCCGGCTCGTGAAGGAAGACAACACGCGCGTGCTCGGCATGATCAAGGGCGACTACCAGGGCACGGGCGGCTACCTGCCCAACGATCAGGTGAAGCGCCTGCGCGAGGCGTCGAACGTGAAGATCGTCGAGCAGGAGTCCATGCGGATCATGATGTTCCAGATCAACAACCAGCGGCCGCCCCTCACCGACGTCAACGTGCGGCGCGCCATCAGCTACTCGTTCGACTACGACGGCTTCATCAAGGACATCCTGGGCGGCACGGTGGAGCGCAATCCGACCCCGATTCCCAAGAACCTGTGGGGCGCGCCGAAGGACGTGAAGGGCTACACGTACGACATCGACAAGGCCAAGGCCGAGCTGGCCAAGGCCAAGCTCAAGGTCGATCGCCCCATCAGCGTCGGCTACCTGCAGGGATTCAGCCAGTCCGAGCAGGCCGCCACGGTGATGGCGAACGGCCTGCGCAAGGCCGGCATCGAGACGAAGCTGACGAGCGAGCTGTGGCCCACCATGGTCGAGCGCATGAAGAAGCCCGAGACGTCGCCCGACCTCGTCGTGTACTGGATCAGCACGTACTATCCCGATCCGCACAACTGGATCGGCGAGATGTTCCACTCGAGCCAGTGGGGCACCTTCAAGGCCTCGAGCTTCTACAAGAATCCCAAGGTCGACGAGCTGCTCGACACCGCGCTCAAGTCCACGGACAGGAAGGTACGCGAGAAGGCGTACCAGGATGCCGCGCGCATCGTCGTCGACGACGCGGCCGGCGTGTGGGTCTACAACACGAAGTACTTCGGCCCGTGGGCCAAGAACCTCGACGGGATCCGTTTCAGCCCCATCGGCAACGGGCAGGAGATGCGCTGGGTCTATTATCGCTAGCCCGGAGGGGGCTTCGCCCCCCCCTTCCGGCGGTCGGCGCGAGCCTGACCGCTCGCGCTCGGCGTGCCTCCCCCTCTCGGATTGCGCGGGCGGAGCCCGCGCTCGGAGCGGTGATTCGGTAGCGTGATGCGATTGATTGCGTTGTTGGTGTATCGGCTCGTCTGGTTTGTCCCGACGTTGTTGGGACTCCTCGTGGTTGTCTTTGTCATCTCTCGCATTCTCCCGGCGGACCCGATTGCCCTGGTGGCGGGGGAGACGGCGACGCCGGCGCAGGTGGATGCGCTGAGGAAGCAGCTGGGGTATGACCGGCCGTTGCCGGTTCAGTTCGTGGGGTACGTCGGGGATCTCGTGCGGGGGCGGATGGGGACGAGTCTCTACACGACGCGGCCGATCGTGGATGATCTCGCGGCGCGGTTGCCGGCGACGATCGAGCTGACGCTGGTGGCGATGGTGATCTCCGTCGTGGTGGGGATTCCGCTCGGGGTGGTGTCGGCGGTGTGGCGGAATTCGTTCTTCGATCACGCGCTGCGTGTCGTCACCGTGTCGGGGCTGGCCATTGCGAGCTTCTGGCTGGGGATCATGCTGCAGCTGTTGTTCTCGATGCGCCTGGGGTGGACCCCGCTCAACGGCCGAATGGCGGGGTGGCCGCCGAAGGGGTTCACGGGGCTGTTTCTCGTCGACGCGATGCTGTCGTGGGACTGGGCGGCGTTCGGGGCGGCGCTGCGTCACATCGCGTTGCCGGCCGCGACGCTGGCCATTCCCGCGCTCGCCACGCTGGTCCGGTTCACCCGGGCGGGGGTGCTCGACGTCATGCAGTCGAACTTCGTGCTGTACGAGCGCGCGATGGGCTTCCCGCGCGCCGTCATCGTGTGGAAGTACATCCTGCGCAACGCGCTGACGTCGACGGTGACGCAGATCGGGTTGCTGTTCGGCATCCTGCTCGCCGGCGCAGTGGTCACCGAGGCGGTGTTCGACTGGCCCGGGATCGGAACGTACGCCGTCAACTCGATCGTGCGCTCGGACTACAACGCGGTCATGGGCTTCACGGTGTGGGCGGGGGCGATCTTCATCCTGGTCAACCTGGTCGTCGACGTGGCACACACGCTCATCGATCCGCGCGAGCGCTCGGTGTGACGGGCGTCGCGGCGGTGCTGGCGCGCCTGGCGCACGACCGCTCGGCGCTGCTCGGGCTCGTTCTCATCGCGGGCCTCGTCGCGGCCGCCGTCTTCGCGCCGTGGCTTGCCACGCATCCCGACGACGTGTTCGAGTTGCATCCGGCCAAGCGCCTGCGTCCCCCGAGCGCGGAGGCGTGGATGGGGACCGACCGGATGGGCAGCGACATCTACAGCCGGCTCCTCTACGGGGCGCGGATCACGATCGTGATCGGCGTCATCGCCGTGGGCGCCTCGCTGGTGATCGGTGTGCCTGTCGGGCTCGTGGCCGGTCACCGTCACGGCTGGCTCAGCGACGCGTTGATGCGCGTGTCGGACATCTTCCTCGCCGTGCCCCAGGTCGTGCTCGCCATCGCCATCGCCCAGACGCTCGGACCGTCGTTGCCCAACGTGATCCTCGCGCTGTCGGTGACGTACTGGCCGTGGTTCGCGCGCGTGGTCTACGCCGAGACGCGCGCGCTCCAGAAGGAAGTGTTCGTCGAGTCGACGTCCGCCCTCGGCGCCTCGCCGTTCCGGCTCACCGTGCTGCACGTGCTGCCGAACATCGCCTCGCCCATCATCGTGCGTGCGTCGATCGGCATGGGCTTCACGATCCTGACCGCCGCGGCGCTGGGCTTCCTCGGCCTTGGCCCGCCTCCGCCGACGCCCGAGTGGGGTCGGACGATCGCGGAGTCGCGGGAGTTCCTGCCCGACGCGTGGTGGTACGCGGCCGCGCCGGGGTTCGCCATCTTCCTGACCGTGATGGGCTTCAACCTTCTCGGTGACGGCCTGCGCGACGTGCTCGACCCGCGTCTGCGCCGCGGCCGCACCGCGCGGGACGCCACGGTCGCCGTCCGGGAGGCGACGCGGGTTGGCTGACCGCGCCGCGCTGCTGTCCGTCCGCGGTCTCGAGGTCAGCTTCGTCACCGAGGGCGGGACGGCGCGCGTGCTCGACCGCATCGACCTCGACGTCGCGCCGGGTGAAGTGGTCGGACTCGTGGGCGAGAGCGGCTGCGGCAAGACCACGCTGGCGCGCGCCATCCTCGGCATCCTGCCCCCCGCGGCGCAGGTGCACGGCGGCGCCATTCGCTTCCAGGGCCGCGACCTCCTGCGGGAGCCGCCCGCCCTCGTGAACGATCGCGTGCGGGGCCGCGCGATCACGTTCATTCCGCAGGATCCGTTCACGTCCTTCAACCCGCTGTTCGCGGTCGGCGATCAGATGATGGACCTCATGAAGTGGAAGTCGCCGCGCCTCGACGCACATGATGACGGCGGGCGCTGGCCGGCGCTGGTGCGCCGGTATCCCCGCGGGCGTCGGCGCGACGATCGTGCCGCGGTGCTCGACGTCGTTCGCGCGGTGCAGATTCCGGACCCCGAGCGGGCGCTGCGTCGCCTGCCCCACGAGTTCTCGGGCGGCCAGCGTCAGCGCCTGATGATCGCGATGGCCTTCCTGCCTCGCCCCGACCTGATCATCGCGGACGAGCCGACCACCGCCCTCGACGTCACGATCCAGGCCCAGATCCTCCGCCTCCTCCGCACGCTCGTGAAGGAGCGCGGCGTGTCCGTGCTCTTCACCACGCACGACCTCGGCACCGCGCACGAGATCTGCGATCGCGTGGTCGTGATGTACGCGGGTCAGGAGATGGAGTCCGCGCCCCTCGACGCCTTCTTCGCGCATCCCGCGCATCCCTACACGCGACGACTCCTCGACAGCCTGCCGAGCCCCGACGACGAGATCCGCGACATCCCGGGCGAGGTGCCGACGCTGGTCGCTCCACCCCCGGGCTGCCGCTTTCACCCGCGCTGCGACCGTGCGAGCGCCGAGTGTCGGGCCACGCTGCCCCCCGCGCGCGCCGTGCGCGACGCCACACCGCACACCGTGCGCTGCCACCACCCGCTCGTCGCGCTGGAGACGGCCCTCGGGTGACGGAGACCGGGCCGCTCCTCGAGATCGACGCGCTCTCGCGCCACTTCGCCCTGCGCAACGCCTTCGGTCGTCGCATCGGCTGGCTCCGCGCCGTCGACGGCGTCTCGCTCTCGGTGTGGCCCGGCGAGACGGTGGGACTCGTGGGCGAGAGCGGGTGCGGCAAGTCGACGCTCGGCAAGACGGTCATGGGCATCTATCCGCCCACGTCCGGCCAGATCCGGTTTCTCGGGCGCGACATCGGTCATCTCGCCGCGCGCGAGCGCCGCACGGTCGCGCGTCACCTGCAGTACGTGTACCAGGACCCCGGGGCGTCGCTCGATCCGCGCTGGAAGATCGTCCACTCGCTGCACGAGCCCCTCATCATCCACACCACGCTCTCACGCGCCGAGCGCACCGCCGAGGTCCAGACCATCCTGCGTGCCGTGGGGCTCCGCGACGCGCAGCTCGACCTCTATCCGCACGAGCTGAGCGGGGGCCAGCAGCGACGCGTCGGCCTGGCGCGCATCCTGACCCTGCGGCCGCGCATGGTGATCCTCGACGAGCCGACCTCGGGCCTCGATGTCTCGGTGCAGGCGAGCGTGCTGAAGCTGTTCCGTCAGCTGCAGGCGGACTTCGCGCTCACCTACCTCTTCGTCTCGCACGACCTGGCCGTCGTGCGCGCGATGTGCCAGCGCCTCGCCGTGATGTACCTGGGCAAGATCGTGGAGCTCGGCGACACGCGCGCCGTGTTCGACCAGCCGGCGCATCCGTACACGCGCTCGCTCCTCGCGGCCGTGCCGAAGATCGGCGGTCGGCGCGTCACGCAGGACTTCGTGCTGGAGGGCGAGCCGCCCGACCCGCGCCAGGTGCCGAGCGGCTGCGCGTTCCGTCCGCGCTGCCCGCTCGCGGCACCGCTGTGTGCCGAGCAGGTGCCGCCGCTGCGCCCCGTCGGGGGCCGGGAGGTCGCATGCCACTTCGCGTGATCGCCCTCCGGACACCCGTGGTCGTGCTGCTCGCCGTCGTGGCGAGCGCGTGCGCGCCCGTTCCGGGTCAGGAGGTCCCGTACGTCGTCACGCCGCTGCCGGTGGTCGAGACGATGCTGGACCTCGCCGCGGTGGGACGCGATGACGTGGTGTACGACCTGGGATCGGGCGACGGACGGATCGTCATCGCGGCCGCACGCGATCGCGGCGCGCGCGGCGTCGGCATCGAGATCGATCCCCGCCTCGTGGCGCAGAGCACGCGGAGCGCCGAGAAGGCCGGCGTCGCCTCGCGCGTGCGCTTCACGACGCAGGACCTGTTCGCGACGGACCTGCGTCCCGCCACGGTGGTGACCCTCTATCTCACGCGCGAGCTCAATCTCCGGCTGCGCCCCAAGCTGCTGGCCGAGCTGCGGCCAGGCGCCCGCGTCGTCTCGCATCGCTTCGACATGGGCGACTGGGCGCCCGAACGCCAGGTCACGCTCGAGGTCGACGGCCGCCCGTACGTCGTCTATCTCTGGCGGATCCAGTGAACGGCGCGTTCATCGCCACGCGTCGAGGCGACCGGTGAACTGCGGCAGCGTGAGCACCGCGACGCCGGCCTCCCGCGCGCGCTCCACGTCCTCGACGAACACGTAGCCCCACGAGGCGAGGAACAGGCCGAGCCGCGCAAGGTGCGGCGCGTCGTGCCGCAGCTCGAGGAGCGTCGGTAGACGATCTTCCACGAACCACGTCGCGGCGCCGTCGGACGGCAGTCGGTGGCGAGCGGTGAGATCCGCGATGACGTCCCACTTCGGGCGCCGCGGCACCGCCTTGCCGATGACGCGATCTGCCGGCAGCGACACTCCCGCCCACGCCAGCAGGTAGTCGAGGAATCGCTTCTCCTTCGTCGAGAGCACGTAGACGACGCGGTCCTCGGCGGAGAGGCGACGCAGCCAGTCCGGGACGCCGGGATAGAAGCGATGCGCGCGAAGCCAGCTCTCGCGGTCCGCGCGGAACCAGGCGTCGCGCACGGCGTCCAGCGCATCGGCGAGCGCGTGCGGCTCGAGCCGCTCGCTCGCGAGGAACCGGTCGCGCGCCGACGTCCAGCCCTCCGTGCTCCGGAGCGCGACGTCCTGCGTGGCGTCCGTCTGGGCGAGGAGGGCAGGGAGCAGTGCCATCTCCCATCCGGACTCGACCACGGGCCGGACGGCGGTGAAGCGCGACTGCAGCTCATCGCGACGACCGACGGGCAACGGCGGCCGCCCGAGATGCTGCCACGCGCGCCACGAGCTCTCGAAGAACTCCGCCATCCCGTCGCAGATGACGCCGTCGAAGTCGAGCACGAGCAGGGCCGGGCCAGCGCGGTCGACCGGCGTCATGCCGCTCGGCAGGCGAGCCGGCAACAGTCGATGGCCGTCACCTTGCAGCGGTGCGCGCCGGGGAGGATGTCATGACTGACGTTCGCAAGCTTTTCGTCGTCTCCGTTCTCGCGCTGGCCGCCGGCGCCACGCCGGCGCTCGCGCAGCGAGACGGGACCACGCCGCGCAGCCTGCCGCTGCCGTGGGAGCCCGAGCATCCGGCCGTCGGCAAGAGCGACGAGTTCCGCGTCGTCGGCCGGGTCCTGGCGATCGACCGCAGCAAGCGCATGGTGAAGCTCGACACCGACCAGGGCGTGCAGGTCGTGCCGGCGCCCGCGATGACGATCGCCGCCATCCGCGAGGGCGACCTGATTTCCGTACCGCGCTCGCCCGACGACGCCGTCAACGCGCTGCCGCGCCAGACACCGCGCCGGTAGTCGCCTTCACTTCGTCCGCGCGCGGTAGGCGGCGACGGCCTTCTCGAGGTCCGCGTACTCCTCGCACGGGATGACGCAGATACGCCGGAGCGCGGCGAGGTGCTCTTCCGCTTTCTGCAGGTTGCCCGCGAGCAACTGGGCCTCGCCGGCGTACTCGTGTGCTCCGCGATGACGGGGATTCAGCTGCAGCGCGCGATCGTAGTGACGGAACGCGAGGTCGAGCTGTGCCGTGTGGCGGTACGCGTAGCCGAGGTAGTTCTGGATGTCGGCGTTCCGCGTGTCGCGTAGCGCCGCCGACGACAGCGACGTGATCGCGGCGTTCCAGTCCCTGGCCTCGATGGCCTTCTTCCCCGCCGCGTAGTCGGGATCGGCCGACTCGTCGTCGTCGCTGGGCGCGCCGACCGCCACCGCCGCCCACAGCGCGAAGCCGAGCACGACGGCGACGGTCGAGGTCGTCCGGAACGTCACGCCGGCGATTCTAGCCCACCGACCCGTCGGCCACGAAGCGCCGCGAAGCGCGTACGAAGCGCTGTGAAGCGATTCCGAAGCGCTATGGTAACGTGGCGCCCGCGGAGCCCATCGTGCACATCGGCGTCGACATCGGCGGCACCTTCACCGACATCGTGGCCCTCGATGCCGCGGGTCAGCTGACGCTCACGAAGGTCCCGAGCACGCCGCGCAACCTCCTCGACGGCATCGTCAGCGCCGTCGAGCGCGTGCTCGCTCTGGCCAACGCGCGACCGCAGGACGTCGAGCGCTTCGTCCACGGCACCACCGTGGCGACCAATGCCATCCTCGAGCAGAAGGGCGCCGTCACCGCGTTGCTCATGACGGAAGGCTTCGAGGACGTGCTGGAGCTCGGCCGTCAGAAGCGCGCGCGGATGTACGACCTCGACATGGATCCGGAGACGCCGACGTTCATCGCGCCGCGCCGCCGCCGCATCGGCATCCCCGAGCGCCTGGACGCGCGCGGCCACGTGCTCGTGCCGCTCGACGAGGCGGCCGTGCGCGAGGCGGCGGCGCGGCTGCGTGCACAGGGCGTGCACGCCGTCGCCGTCTGCTACCTCTTCTCGTTCGTCAACCCGGCCCACGAGCGGCGCACGCGCGAGATCCTCACCGAGGTTGTGCCGGAGATGACCGTCTCGCTCTCGTCGGACGTCGATCCGACGTTCCGCGAGTACGAGCGCACGTGCGTGACGGCCTTCGATGCCTATCTCGGCCCCGTCGTGAAACGCTACCTCGCCGGGCTCGCCGACACGCTGCGGGGCCTCGGCATCGCGGCCGTCCCGCTGATCATGCGCTCGCGTGGCGGCATCGTGTCCGCGACGCTCGCCGCCGAGCAGCCCGTGACGCTGTTCCTCTCCGGCCCCGCGGGCGGCGTCATCGGCGCTCGCTCCGCCGCCGAGCAGAGCGGCGTGCGCGACTTCGTCTCCCTCGACATGGGCGGCACCAGCAACGACGTCGCGCTCGTGCGCGGCGGCCAGCCGCTCATCGCGCCGGAAGGCACCATCGGCCCCTATCCGGTCCGCACGCCCATGGTCGACATCAGCACGATCGGCGCGGGCGGCGGCAGCATCGCGTGGATCGACGCGGCGGGCGGACTGCGCGTCGGACCGCAGAGCGCGGGCGCCGAGCCGGGGCCGGCGTGTTACGGCCGCGGCGGCGACGCCGCCACCGTCACCGACGCGAATCTCGTCCTCGGCTATCTCAATCCGGCGCGCTTCGCGGGGGGTCTCATGACGCTGGACGTCCGCGCCGCGGAGAAGGCGCTCGGCGCCATCGGGACGCGGCTGGGGCTGGACGCCGTCGCGGCCGCCGCGGGGATCCATCGCGTCATCAACGCGCGGATGGCGGATCAGATCCGGCTCGTGACGATCAAGCGCGGCTACGACCCCCGCACTTTCTCGCTCGTGGTCCTGGGCGGCGCCGGCCCCGTGCACGGCGTCGCCCTCGCCGAGGAGATGGGTATGTCGGAGGTGATCGTGCCCGAGGCGCCGGGCGTGCTCGCGGCCTTCGGCCTGCTGTCGGCGGCGATCGAGCATCACCACGCGCGCACGCTGCAGTCGCGCGCCGACGCGATCGACTTCGCGGCCGTCAACGCCTGCCTGCGAGATCTCGATGCGCTCGGACGCGCGCGCATGACGGACGAGGGCGTGCCCGCCGCGGAGGCGAACGTCGCGTACTCGGCGGACATGCGCTACGTGGGCCAGGCGTACGAGCTGGACGTGCCGCTGCCCGGCCCGCTCGGTGCGGCAACGATGCCCGGCGTGCTCGACGCGTTCCACACCCTGCACGAGCGCGTCTACGGCTACGCCCGCACGCAGCAGCCGGTGGAGTTCGTGAACTTCCGCGCCGTGCACACGTATCCCCTGCCGCGCCCCGTCCTTCGCACCGCGGCGCGGCGCACTGGATCGCTCGACGACGCGCGCACCGGCGAGCGGACGGCGTGGTTCCCACCCGGCGGCTTCGTGACGACCGCCGTGTACGACCGCGCGCGCCTGCCGCTCGGCGCGCACGTCGCCGGCCCTGCCATCATCGAGCAGGCGGACACGACGACCGTGCTACCGCCCGGGCACCACGCCGTCGTCGACGACGCCGGCAATCTGCGTCTCCGCCGCGCACGCTGAGCCGTCAGAGCTCGGGCCCCTGTGCTACGGTACGGCCGTCGCACACCTGCCGTTCACGCTCTCACCCGCGAAAGGGGACAGGCATGAAGAGTCGGAGTGTTCGTCTCGCCGCGCTCGTCATCGTCCTCGCCGCCGTCGTCCTCGTCGCGCCCGCCGCGCGCGCGGACGAGACGTGTCAGTCGCCCTTCCTGCCCAAGGTCGCGGGACAGGAGGACTACCTGTATGTATGGACCCTCGGTGTGAAGGGCGTCGGCGACGGCCACGACAGTCTCGTGACCGTGGACGTCAATCCGAAGTCCGCGCGCTACGGGCAGATCGTCCATCGCGCGCCGGTGCCGGGGCAGCACGAGGCGCACCACGCGGGCTTCACCGACGATCGACGCTTCCTCTGGGCGGGCGGGCTCGACACGAGCCAGATCTTCATCTTTGACACGATGCCCGATCCGTCGAAGCCACGCCTCGTGAAGACCATCAAGACGTTCGCCAAGGACACCGGGCTGGTGGGGCCGCACACGTTCTACGCGCTGCCCGGCCGCATGCTGATCTCCGCGCTGTCGAACGCCAAGGACAGCGGGGGCGCCACCGGCCTCGCGGAGTACACCAACGAGGGCCGCTACGTGCGCACGCTGCGCCTGCCCGCGGACGCGCCCTACGGGTACGACGTGCGGGTCAACGCCAACCTGAACCGCATGCTGACGTCGTCGTTCACCGGCAAGGCGAACTACATGCGACCACTCGGCGACCTCGTGAAGGACGGCGAGGCGATGAAGAAGTTCGGCGGCACGATGGTGGTGTGGGACTTTCACGCCCGCAAGCCGCTCCAGACGCTGAGCGTGCCCGGCGTGCCGCTGGAGATCCGGTGGGCGTTGCAGCCCAACCACAACTACGCGTTCACGTCGACGGCGCTCACGGCCAAGCTGGTGGTCGTCAACCAGAAGACCGACGGCACCTTCGAGGCGAAGACCATCGCCGACATCGGCGAGGGCACGCTGCCCGTCGACATCAGCATCGCGCCCGACGACAGCAAGGTCTACGTCAACACGTACGGGGATGGCAGCATGCGCATCTACGACGTCACGAATGCCTTCGAGGGCAAGCTGCTCCAGACCATCAAGCTCGGTGAGCAGGCCAACATGGTCTCGACGTCGTGGGACGGCAAGCGCGTCTACGCGACCAGCTCGCTCCTCTCGAAGTGGGACAAGCCCGACGCCAGCCACTGGCTCAAGGGCTTCGCGTGGGAAGGCGAGACGCTGGTCCCCAAGTTCACCGTCGACTTCGCGTCGGTTGGACGGGCCCACATCATGAACTTCGGCTCGGCGGGGAAGTGACGCGGCCGTGACGCCGCGGGCGGTCGTCGCGCTCGTCGTCGCGACGACCGCCCTCGTGGTCCGCCCTCCCGGCGGTGTCGACGCGCACGGGCCCGCCCCGAGCGAGCCGGTCTTCACGCAGTCGCCGTTCATCGCCAGCTACGCCCCGCCCCCGCCCGGGACGTACGCGCTGCCGCCGCTGAAGCACGTTCCGGGCTTCACGCTCGTCGACAGCGCCGGCCGGCGCGTCAGCACGACGGCCCTCACGCGCGACCGCATCGCCGTCGTGAGCTTCATCTATACGAGCTGCTCGGATTCGGCGGGCTGTCCCCTGGCGAGCGCCAGCATGCGCGAGCTCCAGGAGCGCCTGCGCGACGCCGCGCTCCTGGGCCGGGTGCGGCTCCTGTCGATCTCCGTCGATCCCGCGCGCGATCGTCCCGCCCAGCTCGCGCACTACGCGCACGCCTTCGGTGCCGATCCCGCGGCGTGGCGCTTCCTGACTGCCACCTCCGACGCCGGTATCCGCCCCGTACTGGACGCCTACGGTCAGGACCGCCTCCCAGTCCATGACGAGCGCGGGCGCTTCACCGGCGCCTACCGTCACGTCCTCAAGGTGTTCCTGGTCGATGAGCGCGGCTACATCCGCAACGTCTACAGCACGGGGTTCCTCGTCCCCGCCGTCGTGGTGAACGACATCGCGACCGTGCTCGCCGAGGCGCGTCGCGGGCGACGCTGATTGTCAGCCGCGCGTGCCGCCCGCGGTGACGTCGCCGCGTCGAGCGCGCCCCGTATAATCGCGGGCATGAGCGCCGACGATCTCGAGAACCGTCTGCGCCGCGCGTTCGCCACCGCGCCGCCCGAGATCATCGCGGTCTACCTCTATGGCAGCCGCGCACGCGGCACCGCGACGGCCCGGAGCGACCTCGACCTCGCCCTGCTCTACCGCACACCGCCCGCGGCGACCCTCGAAGGCCAGCCGTTCGACATCGAGGCCGAGATCGAGCGCGGTCTCGGCATTCCCGTCGAGATCGTCGTCCTCAACGACGCGCCCGTCGACCTCGTGCATCGCGTCCTGCGCGACGGCATCCTGATCCTGGACCGCGATCGCGCCGTCCGCATCCGCTTCGAGGTGAAGACGCGGAACGAGTACTTCGATCTGCAGCCCCACCTCGCCCGTTACCGCGCGGCACGCCCGCCCGCCTCGTGACCGATCGTGACCTCCTCCTCAAGAAGCTGGCGGTCGTCGAGACATCGGTCAGGGAGCTGCAGGCGCTCGCGCGTCCCGCGGAGCTGGCCACGGACGTGGTGCAGGAACGGTTCGTCGAACACACCGTCCAGATCGCGATCCAGGCCATTCTCGACGTCGCCTCGCACGTCGTGTCGGACGAACGGCTCGGCGAGCCGCGCACGAACCGCGATCTCGTCGACCTGCTCGCACGTCACGGCTGGCTGTCGCACGACCTGGCCGCCGTCGTCCGCCGCATGGTCGGTCTTCGCAACGTGCTCGTCCACGGCTACGACACCGTGGACCTTGCCGTCGTCCGGGACGTCGTGGAGCACCGGCTCGGCGACCTGCTCGGCGTCGTCACCATGATCCGATCACGCCTGAGGTGATGAGATGAGCGTCGCCATCGATCCCATCCTGCTCGAGGTGCTGCGCAACCGGCTGGACGCCATCGCCGACGAGATGGAGCTGACGCTGCTCAAGAGCGCCGCCTCGCCCATCGTCAAGGAGGGCCTCGACGCGTCCGCCGCGCTGTTCAACCTGAGGGGCGAGACGGTGGCGCAGGCCGCCGCCATCCCCATCCACCTGGGCGCGCTGCAGTTCGCGGCCCAGCGCATCGTGCGCGCGTTCCCCCCGGAGAAGATGCAGGACGGTGACGCGTTCCTGCTCAACGATCCCTACGACGGCGGCACACACCTGCCCGACATCACGCTGGCCGTCCCGATCTTCGTGGACGGGCAGCCCGTCGCGCTCGCCTGCACGAGGTGTCATCACCAGGACGTGGGCGGGCGCACGCCGGGCAGCGTCCCCACCGACGCCACCGAGCTCTTCCAGGAAGGCGTCATCATCCCGCCCACGCAGCTCTTCCGCGGCGGCGTGCTCGACGAGAACCTGTTCGCGCTGCTCACGCGCAACGTGCGCCTCCCCGACGTCTTCACGGGCGATCTCATGGCGCAGGTGGCGGCGGGACGGCTGGGCGGCGTCCGTCTGCGCGAGCTGGTCGCGGCGCATGGCGCCGAGACGGTCGTCGCGTACATCGAGGAGCTGCTCGCACGGGCCGAGCGTCTGACGCGCGCGCAGATCGAGACCATCCCCGACGGCGACTACGCCTTCGAGGATTACATGGACGACGACGGCGTGGATCTCGGGCGTCGCATCACGATCCGGGTGACGCTGCGCGTGCGCGGCTCGTCGATGCTGTTCGACTTCACCGGCACGGACGCGCAGGTGCGCGGTCCGTTCAATTCGGTGCCCGCCTCGACGATGTCGGCCGTGTACTACGCCGTCCGCGCCATCTCCGACGCGTCCATCCCGAACAACGGGGGCTGCTTCCGGGCCGTCGACGCGGTGCTGCCCGAGGGCAGCCTGGTGAACCCGCGGCCGCCGGCGCCGGTGAGCTGCCG
>JBKPPN010000124.1:0-10926 GCA_046733575.1 Candidatus Methylomirabilota bacterium
GTCGTCGGCAGCGTCAGATGTGTATAAGAGACAGCGCTGGGGGAGTCGAGGTTCGGCAGGCAGAGCCAGTCGATGGACCCATCGCGGGCGACGAGCGCGACGGTGCGACCGTCGCCGACCGCCGCGTAGTCACGGATGGGCGGGTACGCCCGGACGGTCATGCGCCTCGTGTCCCGACGCCCGCGCGCGGCGCCTCGGCGCGGCGCCTCGACGTTCTGGGGTAGAGTCGGGAACGGGAGACGTCATGACGCCACACTCGGTGTACCTGCCGTTCAATCGCGACTGCCTCAAGGGGACATTCGAGCCGGCCAAGCGCGGCACGAAACCTCCCGACGTCGAGGGCAACTGGCTCATCGTGCAGGACCAGGGCCTGCTCGTGTGTCGCGCCGGTGACGCGATCACGCTGCCGGGCGGGGCGTGCCCGGTCGACGTCGACGGCGACCGGGTGAAGCCGTTCTGGCTGGGCACGCTCGACGGCACGCCGTGCTGGACGATGCCACTTGCCAAGGGTGTCGCGGTGCCCGCCGGGCTCGCGCGCGAGACGCTGGTGCCGATGCAGGGCACGCGACTGCCCGACGACCTGCTCTCGCTGGGCGGCATGGCGATGCAGGCGCTGTGGTGGGAATCGACGAGCGGGCACTGCCCGCGCTGCGGCGCGCCCACGGAGCGCATCGAGGGCGAGTGGGGCAAGCGCTGCCCGCGGTGCGCGTACGAGCACTATCCGCATCTGCACCCGGCCGTCATCACGCTGGTGCGCGACGGCAATCGTGTGCTCCTCGCCCGCAAGCGCGAGTGGGCGCCCGGTCGCTACGCGCTCGTGGCCGGGTTCGTCGACAACGGCGAGTCCCTCGAGGGCTGCGTCGCCCGCGAGGTGAAGGAAGAGGTCGGGGTCGACGTGACGGACATCACCTACGTCGGCAGCCAGAACTGGCCGTTTCCCAGCCAGCTCATGGTGGGCTTCGTGGCTGCCTACGCCGGCGGTGAGGTCCGCGTCGACCCCGACGAGCTCGAGGATGCGCGCTGGTTCCCCTGTGACGCGCTGCCGAACCGGCCCTCGCGTCACAGCATCGCCGGCTTCATCCTCGAGCATCACGCGCGCCCGCGCTGAGTCGCGGATCTTACGCCACGCGCCCCCGCTGCTCGCCCTCGTACCCGCCTCGTCCAAAACCCGGCTGCGTGCTGCTGGTCCCGTGGCCGGACTGCGTGCCACCCGACGTCGACGTGCCCGTCTGCGTTCCGGGATACGTCTGCGTGGACCCCGACGGGAACGACGAGCCTGACCCCGCACCCGACGAGGTCGACGTCCCGGGCTGGCTCACGCGGAGCTCGTTGTGCACGTCGCGCACGCCGGACACCGACTCGATGACGTCCTCGGCCTCGCGCTTGGCCCAGCGGCTCGGCACGCTGCCACGCAGCGTGACCTCGCCGGCGGTGACGACCACGTCGACGTCCGAGGCGTCGAGCGTTCCATGCTCGCTCAGCCGCTCGCAGATGTCCTCGCGAATCCGTTCGTCGCTGCGCTGATATCCGCGCGGCCCGCGGCCGCTGTACGGTCCGCGCGGCGCCCAGCCGCCCGCGCCCGTCCACGACCGTGACCAGGAGTCGTCGCGGCGCTCGTCCCGGTAGCGGTCCTCGTCGCGGCCGCGGTTCAGGAAATCGCTGCGGTCCACGCGTCCGGGACCGCGCTCGCCCATCCCCGACCGGCTCCACCGATCGCGCTCCCAGCGGTCGCGATCGTCGCGTCCGTCCCGGCCGTACATCTCGCGGATGTCCTGCCGTCGGCGCCGCTCGGCGTCCTCGTCGCCGAACCACGACCGCACCTCGTCGGTGACGCGGTCGACGAAGGTCCGCTCGTCGCGACCGTGCTCACGATCACGATCCCGGTCTCGTCCGCTCCAGCTCGACTCGCGCTCCCAGTCCCGATCGCCCTCGCGCTCGCGGCCTTCGCGATCGAAGGTGTCGCGCCAGCCGCTGCGGCCGCGATCGTAGTACCCGCCGGAGTAGGCTTCGCCGCGATGGCGCCGGCCTCCCCACCCGCGCTCGAAATCACGGCGCCGCTCGTCGTCGTCCTCGTAGCGTGATCCGGCCCGTCCGCGGTCTTCCATGGCTTTCCTCACCTCTAGCGTGTAGTACGTCGAGATGGAGCAACCGACGTGCCCTCGTGATCCGGTCGGTCGCCGGTACACGAAATGCAGCAAGGACGTCGTCCAGGGCTTCACCGCTACAACACAGGGAGGGGCACGCGTGGCGGTCGTGGTGGGCGTTTTCGAGAGCTACGAGGAAGCGCAGGCGAGCGTGCGCGACCTCCTCGCGCACGACTTCAGCACCGAGACGATCAGCGTGGTCGGCCGTCGCGGAGAGCAGGACGCGGCCCCCGCCGAGACCGACACGACGGGCACCGCGATCGGCGTGGGGACGGGCGCCGTCCTGGGTGGGGCGCTGGCGGCGATGGGGCTCGCGGTTCCCGGTATCGGCTGGCTGGTCGCGGCCGGTCCGATTGCGGCCGCGCTCGCGGGCGCCTCGATCGGGGCTGCGGCCGGCGGTGTCATCGGCGTGCTCGTCGACATCGGCGTGCCGAGCGCGGAGGCGGAAGAGTACGAGGCGAAGGTGAAGTCGGGCGCGACGCTCGTGACCGTCACCGTCGACGACGCACGCGCGGATGCCGCGGTGTCGATCCTCGGACGTCATCACGCTGTCGACGTGGAAGAGCGCGGGGCGGAACACGAGACGCCGCACACCACCACCGAACTGCAGCGCGAACGGGCGAAGTTACAGGCGCGCGATGTGCGGCGATACCCCGCCGATCCCGACGACGCGGAGTTCCGCCGTCATCACGCTCGCGCGCTGGCGGGCAGCGGCGCGCCGTACGAGGACTACGTGGCGGCGTACGGTTTCGGGCGCGATCTCGCCGCCAACCCGCGCTACGCGAGCGCCGACTGGGTGCTCATGGAGCCGGAAGCGCGTCGTCAATGGCAGGAGCGCTCTCCGGGGACGTGGGATCGATGTCGCGCCGCCATCCAGTACGGCTGGGAACAGGCGCACCGTCGCCGGGCGGCGTAGCGCGACTCGCGCTCGCCGCGCGCTGACGTCCGCTTCGCGGCGTCGCCTCCGGACGCGGACGCGCCTCGCGATGGAAGAAGTCGCACCAGCGTCGGTTGCCTTCGCCCCCCGCCTCCGCGCTGCCCGACACCACGATCGTCGACGCGACAGTCCCGTCGTCCGAGCCGTCGCGGGTCGGCATGTGGGCATCGCACCAGTGAACGTCGAGGATCTCGGTGAACGGGTCGGCATCGGGCTCGCAACCGGGGCAGTACAGCCGCGCGAGAACGGTGGAGTCGGCGTGGAACTCAGGCATGGCGTCCTGTGGAGGGAGGGCGTCCCCGGCGCGGGAGCGATCGCGCGCGTCCGGTGGTGAGCCCGGTAACGTTCGCCATCTGAAAGGCACTGTAACAGGTGTCATCGGACGGCCGTATCAAATTCCGGACCTCCTTCGTCGCCTGCACGTGATGTACGCTCTCGCTCGATGGAGATAACCACGAACCGCCAGGTCCGGTTGCGGCGGCATCCCGTCGGGATGCCCGAGGAGAGCGACTTCGAGATCGTCGACGCGCCGGCGCCGTCGCCGGGCGACGGCGAGGTGCTCACGCGCACGCTCTTCCTGTCCCTCGACCCGTACATGCGCGGTCGTATCAGCGGCGTGCGTTCCTACGCCGCCGGCGTCTCCGTCGGTCAGGTCATCGTGGGCGGGACGGTCGGCGAGGTCGTCGAGTCGCGCCATCCGGGATTCGCGCGCGGTGACGTGGTGGCGGGCGCGGCGGGCTGGCAGACGTACGGCGTGGCGAGCGGCGCCACGCTGCGCAAGCTGGATCCCGCGCAGGCGCCGATCTCCACCGCGCTCGGTGTGCTCGGCATGCCGGGACTCACGGCGTACGTCGGGCTGCTCGACATCGGCCAGCCGCGCGCGGGCGAGACGGTCGTCGTGTCGGCGGCGTCGGGGGCCGTGGGCGCCGTCGTGGGTCAGATCGCGAAGCTGAAGGGCTGCCGCGTGATCGGCGTGGCGGGGTCGGCGCAGAAGTGCGCGTACGTCGTCCACGAGCTGGGCTTCGACGCGTGCGTCGATCATCACTCGCAGGCGCTCGATGCGGCGCTGCGCGATGCCTGTCCCGGCGGGATCGACGTCTACTTCGACAACGTCGGCGGCGCCACGCTCGCCGCCGTCCTGACGCTCATCAACGTCGGGGCACGGATTCCGCTCTGCGGGATGATCTCGGAGTACAACGCCGCCGCGCCGCCGCCCGGGCCGAACCTGCGCCCGCTTCTCTTCAACCGGGCGCTCATCAAGGGCTTCATCATCTCGGACCACCTGGACCGGATGGGCGAGTTCCTCCGCGACTGCGCGGGCTGGCTCCGCGCGGGGAAGCTGAAGTACCGCGAGGACGTCGTGCGGGGACTCGACGCGGCGCCGAGCGCCTTCATCGGGCTGCTCCAGGGCAAGAACTTCGGCAAGCTGATCGTCGAGGTGGCGTCCCGGGACCTGGCCTGACTGTCACACCGGACGTCCAGCGCGTCACGCCGCGGTCGGGCAGGTTCGCCAACGTGCTGATGGATCAGCGCTTTGGCCGGGGCACTTCCGTTGCAGACACGAGCGCAGATGACAACGGCAGGGACGCGCGTGCTCGTCGTCGAGGATCAGGATTACCTGCGCGAGATGGTTGTCGACATCCTGTCCGAGTACGGCTACCCGGCGCTCGGCGTGGCCGATCCCTTCACGGCCCTCGCGGAGATCGAGCTCCTCGCGCCGGAGCTCGTCATCCTGGACATGTGGATGCCGACCATGAGCGGCGTGACGTTCCTCGCGCGCCTGCGTCGCGAGCCTCGCTTCTCGGCATTGCCCGTCATCGTGGTGTCCGGCGATCGCAGCTTCTCGCTCGCTGATGCCCACGACGGCCACGTCGAGTTCATGCTGAAGCCGTTCGAGGCCGCGCTGCTCATCGAACGCACGCGCGCGCTCATCGGCCCTCCGCTCTCGATCCCCGCCTGATCCCGCGGCGCGATCAGCGTCGCCGTCCCCCGCTCCTCGGTGCGGCGCCGGCGTGCGCGGTCGTCATCACGTCGTGGACGTCCTCGCCCGTCGCGTGCGCGACCCGCGGTGAGGCAGGACCGATATGGATGTGCGCCCCCGTCGCCGCGCCGGGCACGGCGCCGCGAAAGGCCAGGTACGAGATGGAGGCGCTGCGCAGGTAGGCGATCAGTGCGCGGCCCTCGACGCTGTCCGGGTGCAGCGCGACGTCGACGGCGTTGTGATGGTCGAACCCGAGGCGGTCGTGCACGGGAGTCTGACCGAACGCGCTCACGGGCAGCGGACGTCCGAAGCGGCCGGCGAAGAACGCCTCGATCCGCGGCGTCAACGCCAGCGACCACGCCAGCCGTCCGTCGAAATAGGCGAAGGCGGGCGCCGGGCCGGGCGTCGGCACGTCGGGGTCGCGCACCGGTGGTCGGCGCCGCAGCTCTTCCGCGGCGAGCGCCTCCGCAATCAGCGTGTCGGCTTGCTGGATCTGGCCCCGCGTCTGCTCGAGCTTCGTCCGCGCCGACGCCTCGGCCGTCTCGGCCTCCTGGACCTCTCGCCGCGACACGATACCGCGATCGACCAGGCTCCGACGCTTCTCCAGCGTTGCGGTGGCGCGCGCCAGATCGTTCTCGTTGAAGGGCAGGAGTCGCTCCAGGGTTGCCCGGTATTCGCGCGCGGCCGTGACGACATCCGCGGTCGTCCCCGGCGCGGGCGCGGTGTCGGCGCGCGCGACGAGCGGCAGCCACAGCGAGAGCAGCGCCAGGACTGCGGGCACCATCCGACGATGACGCATGAAGCCATGGTACCCGAGCGCGTGAACATCGCGCCCGCGGACGCCGTCCAACCGCTAGATCGCCCCACCCGGGGGAGGAGGATTTCGATGAAGAGTTCTCGTACGGTCCTCGCACTCGGCGCGGCGCTGCTGGTCGGCACGCTGGCCACCGGCTCCATCGCCTCGGCGCAGACGCCCACCGCCCCGCCGACTCACAACCGTGAGGCGTGGCAAGGCAAGATGCTCAATCACCTCAAGCAGAAGCTCGGCCTCACGGACGATCAGGTCGCGCAGATCAAGCAGATCCAGGACAAGCACCGCGACGCGCGCCGCCAGATCTTCACCTCGCTCCGCCAGGCCAACGCTCAGCTCCGTCAGCTGGCGCTGACGGGTACCGACGACGCCGCGCTCCAGCAGAAGACGGCGGAGGTCCAGACTCTCGTGGGACAGTCGATCGCGCTGCGCGCGCAGACGCTGCGTGAGATCGCACCGGTGCTCACCCCCGAGCAGCGACAGGCGTGGGCCCAGATGCAGCACGGTCGAGGTCACGGCCCACAGGCGTAACCGGATCGGAGACGGCGCGGCCAAGCCCGCGCCGTCGCCTCGAGTCAGCTGGGCGGGCGGGCGAGGGCTTTTCGGCGCCAGAGCTCCCAGGGGCGGGTGTAGGTGCCCTGGATGGACTGGTCGGCTTTGCGCGCTTCTTCGGGGTCGAGATAGCGGACGTTCGGGCCGCCGAGGGCGAGCGCCTGGGCTTGAAGCTTCGCGTTCATCTCGCCGTAGACGCTGCGCGCGACGGCGTGCACGACGGTCGGCCCGACGACCACGGCGCCATGACCCCGCATCAGGGCCATCGGTCGAGGGCCGAGCGCGCGCGCGAGGGCGGCGCCGAGCGCGGGGTTGCGGATCAGCATGTCGGTCATGCCGCCCGCGTCGCGGATGTCGAAGACGGGGACGGTGTCGATGAGGAACGCGCTCATGTGGTAGAGCGGCCGCATCGGAACGCCGCTCACGCCGAACGGGATCACGGCCGGCGAGTGGTGATGCACGACCGCGTTCACGTCCGGGCGTGCCTTGTAGATCTCGCCGTGAATGAACCGTTCGAGATAGAGCGGTCGCCCGCGGGGATCGATCGCCTGGCTGTCCAGGTCATACTCCAGGATGTCGGATGCACTCACCAGCTCGGGCGCGCGCGACTGCGCCATCAGGTACCGGTTCGGATCCGCCGGATGCCGGACGCTCACGTGACCGTAGCCGTCGACCACGCCCTGATCGGCCAGGATGCGATTGGCCGCGACGAGATCTTCTGTGACGCGCGGATCGGGCGGGCCCGCCGAGGCGGGCGTCGACTGCGCGCCGACGTGTCGCGCCGTCAGCACGATGGCCGCGGCGCCCAGCGAGCCGCTCCGGAGAAACGTTCGACGGGTGGCGAGGCGTGGACGCTCGGTCGTCATGTGCGATCCAGCATCGCTTTCACGCGATCCGGTGTGAACGGCACACGGCGCAGGCGCGCACCGGTTGCGTCGAAGACGGCGTTGGCGATCGCCGCGGGCATCGGACACGTGGCGGGCTCGCCGGCGCCCAGCGACGGCTGATCCGGTCGATCGATCAGCACGACGTCGACCTCGTCGGGCACCTCGGGGAAGGTCAGGATCGGATACGACATCCAGTCCACGCTGGTGATCCGCTCGCGGTCGAAGCGGACCTCCTCCTTGAGCGTGCGGCTGATGGCCTGGATGACGTTGCCCTCGACCTGGTTGCGCACGCCGTCGGGATTCACGATGAGCCCGCAGTCGTGCGCGACCACGACGCGCCTCACGCGCACCGCGCCGGTCGTCCGGTCGACGTCGACCTCGCTCACGATCGCGGCGTAGCCCGTCTCGTTCTCGTACTGGACGAAGGCCAGACCCCGTCCCCGCGACACGCCCTGGCGCCCCGCGGCGCCGGCCTGGGGCGACGGACGTGCCTGCCACCCCGCGCGGTCCGCCGCGGCCTCGAGCACCGCGATGGCGCGCGGGTCCTTCAGATGCGCCAGGCGGAAGGCCAGGGGATCCGCACCGGCCAGGGCCGCCAGCTCGTCCATGAAGGATTCGTTGGCGAACGTGTTCTGCGGCGCCCCGAGCCCGCGCAGCGCGGAGGGGCGGATGGGACTCGTCGGCAGCCAGTGCACCCGCACGCGATCGTTGGCGAAGACGTAGGTATGCGGCGCGTTCCGGTCGCCGCCCGAGTGGGCGAACTTCATGGCGTGACCGGTGAGCTGTCCGGCCAGGAGGTTTCCGGGCTCACGGCGCGGACGGGTGCTGTGGGTCGGCGTCCACACCTGGTAGTCCCACGCCAGCACTGACCCGCGCGCGTCGAGGCCGCCCCGGACGTCCATGACCATCGCGGGCCCCTTCGGCTCCCACGCGTGCTCGTCGTGCCGCATCCACTGCACGCGGACGGGCTTGCCGACGGCCTGGGAGAGCAGGGCGGCGTCCGCGGCCGCGTCGTCGACTCCGTTGTGCCCGTAGCAGCCCGAGGCCTCCGCGAAGATGACGCGCACGCTCTCCGGCTTCAGACCGAGCAGCGTGGCGAGCGCGTCGCGAAGGCCGAAGACGCCCTGACTGCCCGACCACACCGTCGCGCCGTCACCCCGCACGTGGGCCACGCCGCACGACGGCCCGATGGAGCCGTGCATCTGGAACGGCCACGTGTACGTCGCGTGCAACGCCTTGCTCGCATTCGAGAGTGCCGTCACCGTGTCGCCGACGCCGACCAGCTCCTTGTCGATGGTCGTCGCGCCGCGGAGCCAGTCCGCGAGCCTGTCCTGGTCGGGCAGCGCCGGGGTCTCCCGCCAGGTGACCTTCAGGGCGCGCGCGGCCGCGATGGCGTCCTCCTCGCGATCGGCGACCACGCCCACGAAGTCCGCCTTGCGCACGACCCTGACGTGACCGGGCAACGTGCGGACGGACGACTCGTCCACGTCGACGACGGTGGCGCCCACGCTGGGGGGGCGCACCGCGCGTCCGTGCAGCATCCCGGCAATGCGCACGTTGTGGACGTACAGGTGCGCGCCGGTGGCCTTGGTCGGGATGTCGACGCGCGGCACGGACGTCCCCACGACGCGGTAGGCCGCGCGGCGCTTCGTGGCCGGCCTCGCGCCGATGGTGCGGTCGAAGCGACGGCCGCCGATCAGCTCATCGTACGTCGCGCGCTTCGTCGCGTCTCCCTGGACGCTGACCACGCCGTCCTGCACGCCGATCCGGTCGACGGGAACGCCGAGCTTCGCCGCGGCCAGCTCGAGCAGCGCCACGCGTGCCTCCGCGGCGGCGGCGCGCACCTGCGGCCCACCCTGACTGATCGACTTGCTGCCGACCGTGTAGCCCTGGTCCGGGCTGAGCGCCGTGTCGCCCTGGACGACCGTCACCCGGGCCACCGGAACGTCGAGCTCCTCGGCCGCGATCTGCGAGAGCGCGGTCTGCACGCCCGTCCCGAGCTCGACCTTGCCGGTGTACAGGGTGACCGCGCCGTCGCCGCCCACGGCGAGCCAGGCGTCGACGCCATCGTACGAGCGCTTCGTGGCACCGGGGGTCGTCTGTCCGCGCGCCGAGAGGGGCAGGGTGAAGCTGACCACGAGAACGCCAGCGGACTGCACGAACGCGCGACGCGAGAGTGCGGCCGTCACGATCCTGGCCTCACGCCGTCGCGGCCGCGCGCCGCGCCGCGCGCAGGATCCGCATGTGGGTGCCGCAGCGGCAGAGGTTGCCCTTGAGCGCCTCGCGGATCTGGCCCTCCGTGGGTTTCGGCGTCGTCGCGAGGAGCGCCGCCGTGGTCATGACCATGCCGTTGATGCAGTAGCCGCACTGCGCGGCCTGCTCGTCGATGAAGGCCTGTTGCACGCGATGCGGACGCTCGGGCGTTCCCAGTCCCTCGATGGTGGTCACCGGCTTCGTGCCGACGGCGGACATCGGCGTCACGCACGCGCGGACCGCCGCGCCGGCGAGATGCACCGTGCAGGCGCCGCACTGACCGAGGCCGCAACCGAACTTCGGTCCGTTGAGACCGAGGTCGTCCCGCAGCACGTAGAGCAGCGGCGTGTCCGGCGCCGCCGACACGTGATGCCGCTTGCCGTTCACCGAGATGTCGACACTGGCCATGGCACTCCTCGCTGTCGCCTCACGAATCGCTGGTGCGCAGCGTAGCCCCGGGAGTCGGCCAGATCAACGCGGGCGCGGCCGCGCACGCGTCACCGCGTGGCGTCCGCGATGACCGTGCCCGCGCGACCGGCGGCGGCGTCCGCCACGCAGTCCATCGACGTGATGACGGCGGCCCGGCCGCCACGCTCGACGAACTGCACCGCGGCCTCGACCTTGGGCCCCATGCTGCCGGGGGGGAACTCTCCGGCCGCGAGGAGCCGCCGCGCCTCGGTGGCGCCGAGGCGATCGAGGAACCGCTGCCCGGGCGTCCCCCAGCCCACGGCCACGCGATCCACGCCGGTGAGGAAGAACACGCGCTCGGCGCGGAGATCGGAGGCGAGCACGACGGTCGCGAGGTCCTTCTCGATGACCGCCTCGACGCCGTGCACACCGTCGGCGTCCTCGACGACCGGGATGCCGCCGCCGCCGGTCGCGATCGGCACCATGCCGGCGTCCACGAGCGCGCGGATCACGGGCGCCTCGAGCACGCGCACGGGACGCGGCGACGCGACGACGCGCCGCCAGCCGCGGCCCGCGTCCTCCACCACGCTCCAGCCGTGATCGCGCACCATGCGCTGCGACTGCGCGCGCGTGTAGAAGGTGCCGATCGGCTTGGTGGGGCGGGCGAAGGCGGGATCGTCCGCGTCGACCACGACCTGCGTGACCAGGGCGGCCACGCGGACGGGCGCGCCGCGCTCGCGCAACAGGTTGCCGAGCACCTGCTGGATCGCGTAGCCGAGACTGCCCTCGGGCTCGGCCACGCAGAGGTCGAGCGACAGCGCGGGCATGATGGGCTTGGAGATCTCCATCCGCAGCATCTCCTCGCCGACCTGCGGACCATTGCCGTGCGTCAGCACCACGCGGTGGCCCGCCGTGATGAGATCGGCCACGGGCGGCAGCGCGCGCCGCAGCGC
>JBKPPN010000125.1:0-8375 GCA_046733575.1 Candidatus Methylomirabilota bacterium
CACACGCGCAGGCACTCGAAGCACTGCGCCATGTTCGTGGACGAGTAGGTGAGCGCCCACAGCGTGCGCGTGAAGTAGTCGCCGTAGAGCAGCATCTTGCGACGGTCGCGGTCGGGCTCGTCGAGCGTGGCCTCGAGCGCCTTCTGGAACCCGCCGATCCAGTGCGTGTGGACGCGCGTGTGGCAGCGTGCCGCGTCGTACCCCGTCTGCACGGGACGCCCGTCCTCGATCCGTCCCGCCAGACATCCGCCCGCGTCGAGCGGACACACGGACAGGCACGGGGTCGTGCCCTCGCGCTCCCACATCGCGCGACACGAGGGCGCCGGGCACGCGTGCTCGGTCTCGCGTCCGTCGGGCGGCACGGGCGCGGTGGTGATGACCGCGCTCAAGTAGAGGAAGCCGTGGCGGCGATTCAGCACGGGACCGGCCAGACTCCGCGAGGCGACGCCTGCCAGCTCGGCCGCCAGGGCAAGGGAAAGGAAGGGCTGGTTGCCGCTCGCGGTGCCGGGCGGCACGTAGAGCCCGTAGTAGCCGAACTCCTGCTCGACGTGCTGGGCGAGCCGACGTCCGACGGCCTGGATGCGCTCGCTCGTCCCCATGGTTTCCAGGACGGCGGGCGCCGCGAGCCAGTCGCCCGCCCTCGGCGCGGCGCCCCCGACGACGAGCACGGCCCGCGCGTCGGGCAGCAGATCGCCGGGCCGATGACCGGGCGGCGCCATCTCGTCGAACGCCGCCGCGTCGGCGACGCCGAAGGCCACCGCGCCCGCGCGCAGCGCGGCGTCGCGCAGGCGGTCCTTGGCGTCGGGCGGCAGGGTGGCCACGGTCAGGCGAGCTTCCGGTGCTTGCGTCCCACCGGGCACACGCGCATGCACTCGAAGCACTGCGCGATGGAATCGCGATAGAAGCCGACGGCCTGCAGGCTCTTGGTGAAGAAGTCGCCGTGGATCATGGCGTGGCGCTTCTCGCGGTCGTCCTCGTTCACGATCTGCAGGAGCGACTTCTGGACCGAGCCGATGCCGTACGTCTGCGCGCGCGAGTGGCAGCGCTCGCGGTTGTACGTCGACTCCGCGATGCGACCGTCCGCGCCGATCGTGCCCATCAGACAGCCCGGGCACACGCGCAGGCACGGCGTCGTGCCGATGCGCCGGTACATGGCCACGCAGCCCGGATGCGGGCAGGCGGGCTCGGCGAGCGGCGCGTCGGCCTCGAGGGGCAGCGTGGTGATGAGCGCCGCGTAGTAGAGGAGGCCGTACTCGGGATTCAGGATGATGTGCGCGGCGAAGCTCCGCGTCCCGAGCCCGGCCAGCTCGGCGGCCAGCATCATGCTCATGGGCGGCTCGTGGCCGTGCGTGGGCAGCGACGGCGCCTGGATGGCGTGATGGCCCCACGCGCGCTCGATGTGATCGGCCATGGCGTGAATGGCCACGTTCTCGCGCAGGTCGTAGCCGGTGATCTCCATCACGCGGTTGTCGGGCGACCGCCACGCGCCCGCCGTCGGCCCGTCGCCGCCCGCGACGACGACGGAGCGGGCGCCGGGAAGGATATCGGCGGGACGGTAGCCCTCGGGCGCGTGCTCGTCGAACGCGGAGACGCTCGCGATGCCGACGACGCGCGCGCCCGCGCGCCGGCCGATGGCCTTGAGCTCGTCGGCCCGACTCTGGACGGTCGCGGCGTCGCTCATCCGGTCACTCCCGCGCGCACGAGCCGCGCGCCGTCGACCATCGCCTTGAGCTTGGCCGCCGCGATGCGGCGGGGCGTCTCCCACAATCCGCAGTCCGGATTGACCCAGACGCGCTCGGCGGGGATGAAGGCCAGGATCCGGCGCAGGCGGTTTGCGACGTCCTCCGCGGTCTCCACGCGGAAGGCCTTGACGTCGAGCACGCCGGCGCCGAGCTCCTTGTCGCGGGGGAAGTCCTTGCAGAGCTCGATGTCCTCCAGGCCGCGGTTGGCGAACTCCAGCACGAGCTGCTCGGCGCGCACGTCGAAGATCCGCGGGAACAGGTGACGATACGAGCGGACGGCCGGGAACGGCCGCCCGTAGAGATTGCCGAAGCAGATGTGGAGCGCCAGCTTGGCGCGCACGCCCTCCATGGCGCGGTTGAAAATGGTCGGCAGGTCGGGCATGTGACTGCGCAGCATCGCGTAGTTCGGCTCGTCGATCTGGATGAAATCGGCGCCGGCGTCGACGAGGGCGCGGCATTCCGCGTTGACGATGCCGATGAGGTCCGCGAGCAGCGTCTCGCGGTCGGTGTACGGCCCTCCCGGGCGGAGCGGGATGAGCAGCGTGAACGGACCGGGCACGGTCGCCTTGATCCGCCGCGACGTCAGCGCGCGCGCCACCTTGAACTCGTCGACGATCCCGAGCCCGTTCGGCGCGGTGACGCGGTCCACGACCTCGAAGGGCGAGTTGGTGTCCCAGTGCGGCGCGCCGAGCTTGCGCGGCGGCGCCAGTGTCCGGATCCCGCTCAGCTTCTCGTAGAACCCGATGATGAAGCGCACGCGCCCCATCTCGCCCGTGGACACCACGTCGACGCCGGCGCGCTCCTGATCGAGGAGCGCGCACTGCGTGGCGTCCTCGATGAGCTCGGCGACGTCGATGGCGCCGAGACGACCCGCTTCGAGGGCCTCGCGCGCGAGCCACAGCCACCCCGGCAGTCCGTGGCTGCCGATCACGCTCGTGGTCAGCATGCCGTCTCCGTTCCGGCGGAGATCCCCACGCGGTGATGCACGGAATGCTCGGGGAGACGGCCGAGGTAGGCCTGGGCCACGCGCGGATCGCGGAGGACGTCGGCGGGCGCGCCGGTCGCGATCGGCTGGCCGAAGTCGATGACGGTGACGCGGTCGGCGAGGTCGGCGACGAGCTCCATGTCGTGCTCGACCCACAGCATAGCAAGGCCCAGCTCGTGCTTGATGCGCAGCACGAAGCGCGCGAGGTCTTCCTTCTCCTGTCGGTTCATCCCCGTGGACGGCTCGTCGAGCAGGATCAGGAGCGGATCGGCGGCGAGCGCGCGCCCCAGCGCGACGAGCTTCTGCACGCCGAAGGGCAGCCCGGCCACGCGCTCCTTGCGATGGCGCTCGAGCTCCAGGAACTCCAGCACTTGCTCGGCCCGACGCCGGTGCACGCTCTCCTCGCGCAGCGACCGCCCCCAGAACAGCGCGGCGCTCACCACGCCGACCCGCATGTGGCGATGACGGCCGAGCATCACGTTGTCGAGCACGCTCATGCCGCCGAAGAGCTCCACGAACTGGAACGTCCGCGCCACGCCCCGCGCGGCCACCCGGTGCGGCGGCAGCCCCGCGATCGAGGCACCGTCCAGATCGATGCCGCCCGACGTGGGCGCGTAGAAGCCGCCCACGCAGTTGAGCAGGCTCGTCTTGCCCGCGCCGTTGGGTCCCACCAGCGCGACCAGCTCGCCGCGGTCGACGTCGAGGCTCACGCCGCCCAGGGCGCGGAGCCCGGTGAAGATGAGCGTGACGTCGCGCACCTGGAGGAGCACCTTCAGAACCAGCGCCGCCGACGGCGATACTGCTTCACCGCGGTGTAGCGCTTCCGTGCGCCGGCGTCGGGGGAGTCCGGGTCGCGCGACACGCCGAGGTAGAACTCCTGGATGTCGGCATGCGCGGCGAGCGTCGCGGGCGGCCCGTCGAACACGATGCGGCCGTGCTCCAGCACGTAGCCGTGATCGGCGATGGCGAGCGCGGCGGCGGCGTTCTGCTCGACGAGGAGGATGGCGAGGCCGAGGTCGACGCGGAGCCGCGCCACCAGCTCGGTGAGGCGCTCGACCATCAGGGGCGACAGGCCGAACGACAGCTCGTCGATGAGGAGCACGCGGGGCTGACAGAGGAGCGCGGTCGCGATGGCGAGCATCTGGCGCTCGCCCCCCGAGAGATAGCCGGCGAGCTGACGTCGGCGCTCGGCGAGGATCGGGAAGTAGGCCCAGACCTGCTCCAGGCGGACGCCGCCGCTTCGCCCCGGCACGACGGCGCGCAGGTTGTCGTGCACGCTCAGCGTCTCGAAGATCTTGTTGCGCTCCGGCACGAGAACCAGACCCGCGCGAGCGCGCGCGTGGGGCGACCACGCGTTCACCGTCTCGCCGCGATAGACGACGCGGCCGTCGGTGATGCGCGCGTCATCGGCGCCGAGGAAGCCGGAGATCGCGCGCAACGTGGTCGTCTTCCCCGCGCCGTTCGTCCCGAGCAGGGCCACGATGGCGCCGTGGCCGACCTCGAGTGTCACGCCCTGCACGGCGGTGATCACGTGGTGATAGACGACCTCCACCTGCTCGAGGCGCAGCGGCGGAGCAGAGAGCTCCGTCGTCACGAGGTCGCGCGAAGCGGGCGGAGCCGGAACGGCCACAGCGCGAACCAGTTGCGGACGCGGCGCCAGATGCCGACGAGACCCTGCGGCTCGAACACGAGGAACAGCGCCATCAGGAGCCCGAAGGCGCCGAACTTGAGCGGGAACAGGTAGTACTCCGCGCCGCCGCTGAGCTTCAGCGCGCCCACCAAGGCGTCGATGCCGTACGGCAGCAGCGTCACGAAGCAGGCGCCGAGCACGGCGCCCAGCTCCGAGCCGAGTCCGCCGATGATGATCATCGCGATGTACTCGATGGCGAGGAAGAAGCCGAACGCCTCCACCGACACGAAGCCGCGCTGGTACGCGAACAGCGCGCCCGCCACGGTCGTGATCACGCTCGACCAGACGAAGGCGGCCAGCTTGTAGCGCGCCAGGTCGATGCCGATCGACGCGGCGGCGACGTCGCGGTCGCGCAGCGCCATCCACGCCCGGCCCACGCGGCTTCGCTTCAGGTTCACCGACGCGACGAGGACCACGGCCGCCACCGCGACCAGCGCGTAGTACCACGGGACGGTCCCGCGCAGCGTGAAGCCGGCGAGGCTGGGCGCCGGGATCGAGTAGCCGGTGTTCGCGCCCCAGCGACTCTGCATCTCGCCGCCCGCGTAGAGCACGACGTGGTGCATGGCCAGCGTGGCGAGCGCGAGGTAGAGCCCCTTGAGCCGGAGGGCGGGGATGCCGACGAGGACGCCGAGCACCGCGCCGACCAGCGCGGACGCGGCGAGCGCCGTGAGCGGGCCCGCGCGCACGCCTTCGACGAGGGCCGCGGTGGTGAAGGCGCCCGCGGCGAGGAACCCGGCGTGACCGAGCGAGACCTGGCCGGCGAGCCCGGTCAGCACGTTGAGGGCGAGCGCGCCGACCACGGCGAGGGCGGCCTGCGACGCGATGTCGACGACGAAGCCCGACGCCACGCGCGGCAGGGCGACGAGCGCCACGATCAGCACGACGAGCGCCACCCGGCGCAGGCGGGTGTCCGCGACGGCGAGGTCGGCCGCGTACGAGGTCTTGAAGTAGCCGCTCGCCGTCACACCCGGTCCAGCTCTTCCGTGGTGCCGAGCAGTCCCCAGGGGCGGACGAGGAGCATGGCGAGCAGGCAGAGGAAGGGCGAGACGTCGGAGAGCAGCGGGTCGCCGTAGCGAATGGAGAGGACCTCGACGGCGGCGACGATGAGCGCGCCGGGGATCACACCGGCGAGGCTGTCGAGGCCACCGACGAGCGCGACGGCGAAGGCCTTGAGCCCGATGGCGCCGATGGACGGCTCGAGGCGCATGTTGCAGGCGTACAGCATCCCGGCCAGCGCGCCCGCGAAGGCCGCGAGCGCCCACGAGAGCGCGAAGACCAGGTGCACGTCGATCCCGCGCTGGGCGGCGAGCAGCGTGCGCTCCCCCGCGGCGCGGATCTGGATGCCGAGGGACGACCGGCGCAGGAACAGGATGAGCGCGCTGAACAGCAGCGCCGCCGTGACCACGGTGAGCCCGTCGAAGGTCGAGACCACGGCGCCGCCGACGAGACGCAGCGGCGGATTCGTGAGGCGCAGCATCGCGAGCGGATGGCGATCGCGGTCGGTGAAGAACAGCACGATGCCGGCGCGCAGCAGGATGCCGATGGTCACGGTCACGAGCACCGCCGCGAACACGGGGTGACCGGCCATCGGCCGCATCAGCAGCCGGTAGATCAGGAACCCGGCCAGCGCGCTCGCCGCGGCCGCGAGCGGCACGGCGGCGAGCGGGGCGGGAGCAAGCGCCGAGACGATCGCGAACAGGCAGTAGCCGCCGAGGGCCATCATGTCGCCCTGGGCGAGGTTGAGGACCCGCGAGGCGCGATAGACGAGCACGTAGCCGGCGCCGAGCAGCGCGTAGAGGCTCGCGACGACGATCGTGCTCGCGAGCGCCTGGATCACTTCACGTCCATGCGCGTCCAGTCGCCGACGGACGTGATGGCGTTCTTGCTCGGTTCCCAGCGGTAGACCTTGTACGCGGTCGTCTTGCGATAGTGGTTGTCGGCCGTCCACTCCAGCGGCGCGCCGCGCAGGCCGCGCGTGTCGATGCTCACCTTCGACATGGCGGCGGCGAGCTTCTCGGGCGTGCACGGCCAGCCGCATCCGCGCAGCCCGGCGTCGAGGGCCATGGCGGACACCCAACCCTCGGCCATGAAGTGCGGCGGGTTCTGCGTCTGCCCCTGCACGGCCTTGGCCACCTCGGCGTGGATCGGGAGGTTCTCGATGAAGAGCGCGTTGCCGCCGAAGGCGTGGAGCGCGGGCGCCTTCAGTCGCGTCAGGTCGTCCTGCGCCTGCTGGTGCGCGTACAGGAGGTAGTTGCCGCCCCAGCCCAGCCGCTGGAGCGCCTCGAACACGCCAAGCTCGACGTGCCACAGCGCCCACGACAGCACCCAGTCCGCCCCGGCGTCCTTGAGCTTCTGCGCGAAGGGCCCGAAGTCGGTGGCCGTGCTCGGGACCACGACCATCGGGATCGCGTCGAGCCCGATCTCCTTCGCGTACTGCTCGGCGAACTCGAGCTCGATGCGCGAGAGCGGGATGTCCTGGGCCGCGAAGCCGACCTTCACCTTCTTGCCCCCGGCCTGGCCCTTGATGAAGTTCAAGGCGAAGCGGCTGTCGTACTTCGTTCCGAACGACGTGGAGCAGAAGACGAGCTTGTTGGCGGGGGGAAACGCCTCACCCGGACAGACGCCGCCGCCGAACAGGAGCGGGATCTTGCGCGTCTCGGCCTCGGTCATGAACGGCTTGTAGGTCGCCGACGTCGAGGCGTTGACGATCACGATGGAGCCCTCGGCCAGCTTCTTGGCCGCGGCGGCCGCGCGCTGCGGCTCGCCGCGATCGTCCTCCACCTCGATGGCGACGGGATGGCCATTGATCCCGCCCGCGTCGTTGACCCGCTTGAAGTAGGCCTTGAACCCCTCGTACGTCGGCGCGTAGGTCCCGGAGGCGCGACCGGTGATCGCGGCGCTCATGCCGACGCGGTAGGGCTCCGATTGCGCCCACGCTGGTACCGCGAGGGCGACCACCAAAGCGGACGACACGATCGCACGGAGCAGCATGTCAGGCCTCCTTGACGAGCGGCGCCACCTCGAGCCCGATGCGACGCTCCTCGTCCTGCGCGTACATCGATTCCACCAGATCGCGATAGCGCTCGAGCATCAGCCGCCGCTTCACCTTGCGCGTCGGCGTCACGGGTTCACCGTCCTGCTCGGGGTCGAGCTCGCGGGGGAGGATCCGCACCGCCTTGACCTGCTCCACGCGCGCCAGGTCGGCGTTGGCCACCGCGATCTCGGCCTCGATGAGCTGGACGATCTCGGGATGCGCCACGAGCGAGCCGTAGCCGGTGTGGAGCACCCCACGCGCGCGCGCCCATTCGCTCACGGTCTCGTGATCGATCTCGACCAGGGCCACGAGATACTTCCGACCCTCGCCGAACACGGCGGCCTCGCTGATGTACGGACTGGCGCGGAGGCGGTTCTCCACCTGCGACGGGCTCACGTTCTTGCCGCCCGCGGTGATGAGCAGATCCTTCTTGCGATCGACCAGCTTGAGGGCGCGCTCGCCCGACGAGGACGAGCACCACTCGCCGACGTCACCCGTGATCAGCCAGTCGTCCGCGAAGGCGGCCGCGGTCGCGCTCGGGTCGCGCCAGTAGCCGGCGAACACGTCGGGGGCGCGCGCGAGCACCTCGCCGTCGTCCCCGAGTCGCACCTCGACGTTGGGCGCGACGGTCCCCACGTCGCCCGGGCGCGGATACGGCCCGCGCTGTCCCGTGATGAGCGCGCCGCCCGTCTCCGTCTGCCCGTAGCATTCACAGACGTTCACGCCCCACACCTGCCACAGCGCGGCGACTGCCGGCGGCAGCGGCGCGCCGCTCGCGAGGATCAGGCGCACGTGCGCGAAGCCGATCTTTTCCAGCAGCCACCGGAACACGAGCCGCCACGCCGCCGCGGCGGCGAGCGTCGACGCGACGCCGGCGCGCCCGCGCGCGCGGGAATCGGCGTGGCGACGGCCGACGGCCATGGC
>JBKPPN010000126.1:0-8763 GCA_046733575.1 Candidatus Methylomirabilota bacterium
GGTCCGAACGGTGCGGGCAAGACGACGGTCTTCAACCTCGTGACCGGCGTGTACGCACCGACGACGGGCGACGTCACGTTCGGCGGCTCCCGCGTGAATGGCCTGGCGCCGCACCGCATCGCACGGCTCGGCCTGTCGCGGACGTTCCAGAACGTGCAGCTCTTCCCCGGCCTCAGCGTCGTCGAGAACGTCATGGTCGCCGCGCACGAGCACGGCGCCACGCGGTGGCTCGACGCCGCCCTCGGGCTGCCCACGGCTCAGCGGGCGAGCGCACGCGAGCTCGCGGAGTCGCTGGCGTGCCTGGGCCTCGTCGGTCTGGAGGGGCTGGCCTTCGCGCGCGCCGGCGATCTCCCGTTCGGTCAGCAGAAGCTCGTGGAGGTCGCGCGCGCCGTCGCGGCGCGACCGCGGCTGCTCTTGCTCGACGAACCCGCCGCCGGTCTCAACACGACGGAGAAGGTCGAGATGATGGCGCTCATCGCGCGACTGCGTGATCGCGGCATCGCGATCCTGATCATCGAGCACGACATGCGCCTCGTCATGGGCGTCTCGGACCGCGTGGTCGTTCTCGATCACGGCGAGAAGATCGCCGACGGCACGCCGGCGGAGGTCCAGCGCGATCCCGCCGTCGTGCAGGTCTACCTGGGCGAGGACGTCGACGCCCATGCTTGAGGTGCGCGACCTCGTCACCCGGTACGGCGCGGTGGAGGCACTGCGGGCGGTCTCGCTCGACGTGGCGCAGGGCGAGATGGTGACGCTCATCGGCGGCAACGGGGCGGGGAAGTCGACGCTGCTCAAGACGATCGCGGGGCTGCTCGCGCCCTCGGCGGGCCGCGTCGTGCTCGACGGCACGCCCGTGCACGGGCGCGCGCCCGAGGCCCTCCTGCGCGCCGGGGTCGCGCTCGTTCCCGAGCGCCGGCGCGTGTTCGCCGAGCTCAGCGTGCGCGACAACCTCGTGCTCGGCGCGTACTCGCTGCGGCGGAGCGACGCCTTTCGCGAGCGCCTGGAGCGCCAGCTCGCGACGACGTACGCGCTGTTCCCGGTGCTGCGCGAGCGCGGCGGGCAGCTGGCCGGGACGCTGTCCGGCGGCGAGCAGCAGATGCTCGCGATCGCTCGTGCGCTGATGAGCGGTCCGCGTCTGCTGATGTGCGACGAGCCGTCGCTCGGGCTCGCGCCGCTCGTGACGGCGGAGATCATGCGGCTGCTCGGTCGCCTGCGCGCCGAGCGAACGACGGTCCTGCTCGTCGAGCAGAATGCGCGCGCCGCCCTCAAGATCGCCGACCGCGCCTACGTCCTGGAGACGGGTCGGGTGACGCTCGCCGGCCGCGCCGCCGACCTTCTCAACGATCAGGCCGTCAAGGTCGCCTACCTCGGCGGCTGACGTCGGCGTGCCTTCGAACCGGGGTACGATGGCGTCATGACGACGACCGCGACGGAGCTGCTGCGCGCGTACCAGCGTCAGGAGCAGCAGTTCGTCGAGCGCCGGTTTCCCCTCGTGTTCACGCCCGAGGTCGTCACCATTCGCGAGCTCTACAACCAGGCCAAGGGCCTCAGCTGGAATCCTGCCACCGACGTCGCGTGGGACCGCATCGACCCGTCGACCTACGACACGACCACTCGCGAGGCGGCGCGGCTCACGTGGAGTCGACGCGCGTGGGGGACGTATCCAGGCCTGGGCGAGAGCACGGCGCTGCTGATCCGGTTGTGTCTCGAGTCCGGGGCGCGCTTCATGGACGCGAAGCTGTTCCTCTCGCTCCGTCCCGCCGAGGAAGCGAAGCACCTCGAGACGTGCTTTCTCTTCGCGGAGCGCCTGGGCGGCTACATCGCCGACCCCGGGGAGTCGCTGCGGCGCGTGAGCAATCATCCCTTCGCGCAGATGGCGCTGGACCGCGACGTGCCGCTCGCCGCGTTCGTGGCCGCGGTCGGCGCGCTCGACGATCAGCTGGACCTGAACCTGACGCTGAGCCACCTGCAGCGCGCGCGCGACGCCGTCGCGCGCCAGGCTCTCCGCCTCATCGCGACGGACAAGCAGCGCCACGTCGTGTTCGCGTGGGCGTTTCTCGGCAGCCTCGCCCCCGCCCTCGACGACGCCGGTCGCGGCGTCGTGGCGACGATCGTGCGCGACGTCCTCGACGGCGTGATCCTGCGCGGCTATCGGACGACGTGGCTCCTGCCGCCGGGCGAGCGCGAGCGCTGGATCGACGCGGAGAGCGTGACCGCGCAGCGCGGCCTCGGCGCGTCGACGGTGGCGCAGGAGGCAAGCGTGCTGCGCTCCACGATCACGCAGCTGCGCGAGCGCCTCGCCCTGTGGGGAATCGAGCTGCCGCGCGCCAGTCATCCCGAGCTGGGAGAGGTCTAGCCATGCTGATGGAGAAGGAAGCCGACCGCCGTTACGTCGTCGAGGACCGCTATCCGCTTCCCCTCGCGCCCGCGATGCCGGACGTGTGGGAGCTCTGGCAGCGCGCCAAGACGCTCGAGTGGGATCCGCAGATAGACATCCCGTGGGATCGGCTTCAGCCCGAGAAGTACTCGCGCGAGCAGATCCTCGCCGCGCGCATGCACTGGAGTCGTCGCACCTGGGGCGAGTACGGCGCGATCTCGGAGAGCCCGGCGCTGCTGCTGCGGTTCTGCCTGGAGAACCGGCTCCCCGATCTGCGCTTCTTCTTCACCATCAGGACGCAGGAGGAAGGTCGCCACGCCGAGGCGTCCTGGCTCATGGCGGATCGACTGGGTGGCTACTTTCCGCAGCCGCAGAATCCGCCGACGGTCGGCGCGGTCGGCACCCACGGCGTGCGCAAGATGGCCTTCGATCCCGACACGTCGCTGGAGGCGATCTTCGCCAGCCTCGTCTGCGCGGCGGAGGAGATCCTGATCGACGTCTTCAAGGCGACCGTGCACAAGGCGACGAACCCGGCGGTGCGGCGCCTCATGGAGCTGATCCTGCGCGACGAGGTGCGCCACATCGCCTTCGGCTGGCAATGTCTCGACGCATGGGCCCCGAGCTTCACGCCTCAGACCGTGCAGAGCATCGAGCGCGCGGTGGTGACGATGATCCAGAACGTCGAGTTCGCGGGCTATCGCAACCTGTGGCTGGCCGTCGAGGGCGGGACTGCGACACGGGAGGAGATCGAGGCGGACGAGATCGCGTGCGCGGCCGGGCTGGGGGCCAGCACGCCCGAGGACGAGATGAAAGTCTTTCCTCAGTTCCTCGCCAAGATGCGCGCGCGGATGGGACCGTGGGGCGTCACCATCCCGACCTTCGATCACCCGAAGCTCGGGAAGGTGTGACGCCGGCGGTCAGGCGACCTTCCGGAACCAGGTGATCCGCGAGGTGTGGCCGGGGCCTGCCTCGCAGCGCGCGCACCGTCCGTCGCGGCAGCGGCTGCACAGCATCCGACGATCACATCCGCACACCGTGCACTTCATGGCTCTTCTGTCTCCTCTCGGGGCCTTGCGACACCTGTCGCTTCCCCGCACTTCAAGCAGCGTGCCGCCGGGATCCTGCACCGCGGAGCGTCCGGTATAGTGAGCGCGCGATGAGCGGCGTCGCGATCACCCCGCGAGAGCTGGAGCTGCTCGACCGGATCCAGCGTCGCGTGCTCTGGCTCGCCTGCCAGGCGGTGCACCACGCCAATGCGCGGCCGTCGCCCGACGGCAGCAAGGTGGGCGGCCACCAGGCGTCCTCGGCGTCGTCCGTCAGCCTGCTGACCGCGCTCTACTTCAAGGCTCTGCGGCCGACCGATGTCGTGGCGGTGAAGGCCCACGCCTCGCCGGCCTTCTACGCGATCCAGTACCTGCGGGGCCGACTTCCGCTTCGCGCTCTCCAGCAGCTTCGCGTCTTCGGCGAGCTGCAGGCCTATCCCAGCCGGCGGAAGAATCCCGAGATCGTCGACCTGTCGACGGGGTCGATGGGCCTCGGCGCCGTCGCCGCCACGTTCGGCGCGCTGGCCACGCGCTACCTCGCCGACCATCACGCCGTGCTCGGGCTCGAGGCCGGGACGTCGGTGACACCGGAGCGGTTCATCGTGATGGTCGGCGACGCCGAGCTCGACGAGGGCAACGTCTGGGAAGCGCTCGCCGAGGAGGCCGTCGCGCGACTCGGCAACGTGCTGTGGATCGTGGACCTGAACCGTCAGAGCCTGGATCGCGTCATTCCCGACGTGAGGCGCCATCATCTCCGCGAGCTGTTCCGCGCGAGCGGCTGGCAGGTGCGCGAGCTCCGCTGGGGCCGACGCCTGCAGGCCCGCTTCGCCCGGCCGGGCGGTCAGGCGCTGCGGGCGCGCCTGGAAGCGATGCCGAACGCGGAGTACCAGAGTCTCCTGCGCCAGTCCGGAGCCCCCCTGCGCAAGGCGCTCGTCAGCCCCGACGGCGCCGTCGACCCCGCGCTCGACGGCGCGCTCGTCGACGTGGCCGACGGCGATCTCGCCGCGCTCGTCGCCGACGTCGGCGGCCACGACCTCGCCGAGATCCTGGACGCCCTCGCCGACGCCGATCGTCCGCGCGAGGGTCCGATGGTGATCCTGGCCGACACGATCAAGGGCTGGGGGCTACCCCTGGCCGCCGATCCCCTCAACCACACCGCGCTCATGAGCGAGGGCCAGCTCGAAGCGCTGCGAGCGTCTCTCGGGATCGCGCCAGGCCAGGAATGGGCGGGCTTCGCCGAGGCCACCGAGGAGGCGGTATGGATCCGCGGGTTGCCGCCGCTGTTCCAGGCGCCGGCGCCTCGTGTGACGGCCGCGGTCCCCGTCGAGCTCGGCGAGGACTATCCCGAGAACGCGTCGACCCAGGAGGCATTCGGTCGCGCGCTCGGGGCTCTTGGCCGTCTGCCCATCGGCGACGCGATCGTGACCGTCTCGGCGGACGTCGCGGTCACCACGCACCTGGCCGGCTGGATCAATCGCAAGGGCGTCTACGCCGACCGTGAGCGCCGCGACTTCTTCGCGGACACGCCGCAGGCGATGCGATGGAAGGAGTCGCCGCGCGGCCAGCACATGGAGCTCGGCATCGCGGAGCACAACCTGTTCCTGCTCCTGGGCGCCCTCGGCCTCAGCGCGGAGCTGTCGGGGACCCCGCTGCTGCCGATCGGCACGCTCTACGATCCGTTCGTCACGCGCGGCCTCGACGCGCTGTACCACGCGCTCTACGCGGGCGGGCGCTTCATCGTGGCGGCGACGCCTTCCGGCGTCACGCTGTCGCCGGAGGGCGGCGCGCACCAGTCGGTCATCACGCCCGGGATCGGACTCACGCTGCCGTCGATCGTGTTCTTCGATCCCGTGTTCGCGCGGGAGGTCGAGTGGATCCTGCTCGACGGTCTGGAGCGTCTCCTCGCGGGCGGCGAGAGCCTCTACCTGCGTCTGTCGACCAGGGCCATCGACCAGCGTCTCGCGCCACCCGCGACGCCCGCGTACCGGGAGGCGGTGCTCCGGGGCGGCTACCGGCTCCTCGACGCCCGCGGCGGCGACGACTACCGCGTCGACGACGCCGTCCACGTGTTCGCGGAGGGCGTCATGCTCCCCGAGGCGCTCGACGCCGCGCGCCGGCTCCGGGAGCGCGACCTGTTCGCGAGCGTCTTCGCCGTGACCAGTCCCGACCGGCTCTATCGCGGACTGCGCGAGCCGCGCCCGTACGTCGAGACGCTCGTCGGCGCGGACGAGGAGGACGTGCCCATCGTCTCCGTCCTCGACGGCCACTCGCACACGCTGGCGTTTCTCGGCGCCGGCCTCGGGGTGCCGCAGCTCGCCCTCGGCGTGGACGACTTCGGTCAGTCCGGCTCGCGCGCCGATCTGTACCGGCACTACGGCATCGACGCCGACGCCATCGTCCGGGCCGCGCTGACCCTCGTCGGTCGACGGTAGCGTCGCTCGCGGTTCGCGCTCGCGCAGAGCGGCCCTGCATGCCTACAATTCGTCATGGCACGATCACATTCGAGCCGACCGTCCGGTGACGTCCCGTCCGCGCTGCCGTTCATTCCTCGCGAGCACTCGCTGTCCTCGCTGCGCGCCGCGGCGGCGGGCTGTCGCGGCTGTCATCTCTGGGAACGCGGCACCCAGACGGTGTTCGGTGAAGGCGCCCGCCACGCCAGGGCGGTGCTCGTCGGGGAACAGCCGGGGAACGACGAGGACCTGGAGGGACGCCCGTTCGTCGGCCCGGCGGGCAAGCTCCTCGATCGGGCGCTCGACGAGGCAGGCATCCGTCGCGACGACGTCTACGTGACGAACGTCGTGAAGCACTTCAAGTGGGAGCCGAAGGGGCCGCGCCGCATCCACGCCAAGCCCAACGCGGGGGAGATCGCGGCCTGCCTGCCCTGGCTCCAGGCCGAGCTCGAGACGCTCAAGCCGCGCGCCCTCGTGTGTCTGGGCGCCACGGCGGCGCAGGCGCTCCTCGGCAAGAAGTTCCGCGTGAGCGAGCAGCGCGGGCAGCGGGTCGTCTCGCCGCTGGCGCCGTTCGTGATGGCGACGGTGCATCCCTCGTCGATCCTGCGCGCGCCCGACGACGAGGCGCGGCGCGAGCAGTACGAGCAGTTCGTCGCCGATCTGAAGAAGCTCGCTCAGCCCTTGCGGTAGCGCGCCTCGCGGAGGTCGGCGGTCGCCTTGTGGGCGAGCATGCCCTCGATCTCGCAGATCCGCGCGACCACGGGCGCGACCTCGCGGCTCGCGGCCGGCGTGAGCCGCTGGTACGTCACGGTCTTGATGAACTTGCCCACCCACAAGCCACCCGTGTAGCGCGCGGCCCGACCCGTGGGCAGGATGTGATTCGGACCGAGGGTCTTGTCCGAGTACGCCACCGTCGACTCCTCGCCGAGAAACAGGGAGCCGTAGTTCTTGAGGCGCCCCAGATACCAGTCGGTGTTCTTCGTCTGCACCTCGAGATGCTCGGGCCCGTACTCGTCCGCCACCGCGGCCGCCTCCTCGTCGCTATCGACCAGAACGACCTCGCCGTGCGTCTCCCACGCCTGGCGCGCGACGTCGTGCGTGCCGAGCGTCGGAAGCTGGCGCTCGCACTCCGCCACGACGGCGTCGGCGAGCCGGCGTGACGTGGTGACCAGGATCGCGGGCGACGTCGGCCCGTGCTCGGCCTGGCCGAGCAGATCGCAGCCCACCACCACCGGGTCGGCGGTGTCGTCGGCGATGACGAGGATCTCGGTCGGGCCCGCGAGCAGATCGATGCCCACGGTGCCGAAGATCTGTCGCTTGGCCTCGGCGACGTACTGATTGCCGGGGCCGACGACCATGTCGACCGCCTTCACCGACTCCGTGCCGAAGGCCATCGCGGCGAGCGCCTGCACGCCGCCCAGACAGTAGATCTCCTCCGCTCCCGCGAGGACCATCGCGTAGAGCGTGGCGGGATAGATGCCCCGTCCGCGTGGCGCGGGCGGCGAGCACGCGATCACGCGCGGCACGCCGGCCACCTTGGCGGTGGTGATGCTCATGAGCGCGGAGGCCACGAGCGGATAGCGTCCGCCCGGCACGTAAGCGCCCACCGACGCGACCGGGATCAGCTTGTGGCCGAGGCGGACGCCCGGTCGGAGCTCGACGTCGAGGGGTGTCAGCGTCTCGCGCTGCTTCTGCGCGAAGCCGGCGATCTGCTCGCGGCAGTAGGCGATGGTCGCCCGGTCCTCCTTGCTCACCTCGGCGATGCCCGCGTCGATCTCCGCCTGCGTGAGACGGAATGACGGCGGCGACCAGCGGTCGAGCCTCTCGGAGTAGCGCCGCACCGCGGCGTCGCCCTCGTCGCGCACCGCGCGCAGGATCTCGCTCACGGTGGCGCGGACCGACTCGTCCGTCTCGGCCGACCGGGCCGTCGCCTTCTTCAGGTATTCGCGCATGGGTTCATCCTTTCACGGCGCCCGCGCCGAACCCGACGATGAGGTGGCGCTGGACGAAGGTGAACAGTATCGCGAGGGGCAGCGTCATCAGCACGGCCGCCGCCATCATGAGGCCCCAGTCGACGTGCACGCCCTCGAAGAAGTGCATCACGCCGACAGTGAGGGGAAGCTGGGTCACGGAGTTGATGAAGATCCGCGCGATCAGGTAGTCGTTCCACGCCACGATGAACGAGAAGATCGACGTGGCGATCATCCCCGGGAGGGCGAGGGGCAGCACGATGAGGCGAAAGACCTGGAACCGGCTCGCGCCGTCGGTGAGGCCGGCCTCCTCGATGTCGAGCGGGATCGAGCGGAGGAAGGCCCACATGAGCCACAGGCAGAACGGCAGCGTGATGCTGAGGTATCCCAGCACCAGGCTCGGCAGCCGATCCGCGAGGCCGAGCGGGACGATGAGCAGGAACAGCGGGAAGACGTAGATGATCGACGGCACCATGTACCCGAGCAGGCTCAGGTACGGCACCACGGTCTGCCCACGGAAGCGAAAGCGCGTGAGGCTGTACGCGGCGAGCGTGCTGACAGCGACGCTGACGAGCGTCGTCGTGACGCTCACGAGGACGCTGTTGGCGAACCAGGCCAGAAAGTGCTGGGCGGGTGCGCTGCTCGGACGGTACGCGCCGGCATCCGCCGATGCGCCGCGCGCCTCGAAGTAGAGCCGGCGGCCGCTCAGCAGCGCCGCGTAGTGATCCGTCGTCGCGCGCGATGGCACGAGGCGCGTGGAGAGGATCTCGTCGGTGGGGCGGATCGACGTCAGCGCGGCCCAGAAGAGCGGAAAGCAGGTCAGCGTGGTCACGACCCCGAGGAGACCGTACACGAGGAGGGCGTGCAGTCGTCGCCGCGTCGTTCGACGCATCACGCGTCCTCGTTCCGTAACAGGCGCAGGT
>JBKPPN010000127.1:0-3880 GCA_046733575.1 Candidatus Methylomirabilota bacterium
CCCCGGAGCCCGTGCGCTCGTCTCCGAGGCGCGTGAGCTCGTCGATCGAGGGCGGGGCTGGCGCCTCGGCGCCTTCGACGCGGCACTGGCCCGGGTTCACCTCGTCTCGTCGGAGCCCGGCGCCGACCGGAGCGCGATCGACAGCGCGCTGCGCTCCCTCGATGCCGTGACGGCCGAGCTCGACTCCGAGCCGTATCGGCAGATCGCGGCGCGCGAGCGGGCATGCCTCGGCGCGTGATGCCCGGACGTTGGCATCCGGCTGTCGATTTCGACTCGCTCCGTACGACAAAGGAGTGGCGGCGCTCACATCAGTGGAGAGGAGAACGCGATGAGGTTCATGTTCACGATCTACCACGACGAGAACGTGCTCGACGGGATGCCGGCCAACGAGATGCAGGCTCTGGTCGACGCCGCCATCGAGTACTCCGAGGAGCTGCGGCGGAGCGGCCACTACATCGTCGCGGACGCCCTGCAGCGGACGCGGACCGCGCGCACCATCCGGGTCCACGCCGGCAAGGTCGCGACGACCGACGGGCCCTTCGCCGAGACCAAGGAGCAGCTGGGCGGATTCTTCGTCATCGAGGCGAAGGACATGGACGAGGCCTGCGCGATCGCCGCCAGATTTCCGCCCGCCCGCGTCGGCGTGATCGAGGTCCGGCCCGTGCAGGAGCTCGAGCACTCGCGCGATCGTCGCGGTCTGCCGACCTAGAGGCCCTTCAGGAACTCGAGCATTGCCGTGGTGACGGCGTCGGGCCGCTCCTGCTGTGTCCAGTGACCGCACCCCGGCAGCATGATCGTCCGCGTGAGCCTGGGCACGAACCTCGACAGATTGGGAATGAGCTCGTCCATTCCGCGGAAGTTGACCACCAGATCACGGTCGCCCGCGACATAGAGCGCAGGCACGGCCACCACGGCGCCCGCGTAGGGCGCGAGCAGCTCCCAGTTGCGGTCGATGTTGCGATACCAGTTCAGCCCGCCACGAAAACCGGTGCGACTGAATTCCGCGACGTAGGCCGCGAGGTCCGCGGCGCTGAGCCACGCCGGCAGCGACGCGGGGTCGACGGTGTGATCGAGGAATCCGCCGCCGCGCGGCACCATTCCCAGATTCGATCGCCCAGGTGAATCGCCGGATCCGGTGTAGGCCAGGCGTCGCAGGGTCGCGCTCACGTCGCGCTCGAGCTCGGCCTCGGCCACACCCGGCGTCTGGAAGTAGAGCTGATAGAAGATCGCGTCGTCGGTCGTGGGCATGACCGTGCTCGGCCTCGTCGAGCCTCGGGGCCTGAACGGCACGCTGAGCCCGATGACGGCGCGAAACCGGTCCGGACGCAGGAGGGCGCTGTGCCAGGCGACCGGCGCTCCCCAGTCGTGACCGGCGATGACCGCGGACTCCGCGCCCAGCGCGTCGAGCAGCCCGACCATGTCGCCCACCAGGTGCAAGAGCGTGTAGCTCTCGACGCTCGCCGGCGCGTCGGTCTGTCCGTACCCTCGCATGTCGGGCGCCACCGCGTGAAACCCGGCGTCGGCGAGGGCCTGGAGCTGATGACGCCACGAGTACCAGGTCTCGGGAAAGCCGTGACAGAGGAGCACCAGCGGCCCGGTTCCCTGCTCGGCCACGTGCATGCGGATGCCGTTGACGTCGACCATCCGGTGCTGGACCGGACTCACGGGGCGGGCTCAGTCGCGAGTGACGCGGGATCGAACGGGGACCAGCTCGACGAGCCAGATCGAGAGGGGCAGGTACGCGAGGCCGACGGCGAAGCCACCGCCGACATCCGAGATCCAGTGCATGTCGAGATAGAGCCGGCTGAAGCCCACGGCGAGCGCCGTCATCACGCACAGCGCCACGCCGGCGCGGCGCCATCGGCGCGCCGTCGAGGACGTGCACAGGACATACGTCAGCGCGCCGAAGAACACGACCACGATGAGGGCGTGACCGCTGGGAAATCCCCACGGCGCGGCATTGGGACGCGGACGATCGACGGCCCACTTCGCGAGGAACTGCAGTCCCCCCGCGCCCGCCATCACGAGCGGAAGCGCGAGCGCCCAGCGCCGGCGAGAGCGCCACATGACGAGCGACGCCAGCAGGATCAGCGGAGTCAGGGCGCTCGCCTGCCCAAGAAGTGAAACCGTTTCCATCGTGCCGAGCAGGACACCCCGGCGCACGGCCTCGACGAGTGAATCGGTGCCGCGGTCGACGGCGAAGACCCCGTCTCTTGCCGCGAGCACGGAGAGCCACGCGAAGGCGAGCGAAGACGCCATTCCGAGCCACAGCAGCCCGGCGGGCTGCGCGGTCTTCGCCGGCCGTTCGCGGGTCACCCCCGCAGTATGCCACGCGAGTTGCCCCCGTCACACCGGCGCGAATGGTCTATGGCACACGGCTTGAAAGCTTTTCAACGCGTGCGCTACGTCCGCGTCGTCCTGTTCCTCGTCGGGGTCGGCGGTCTTGCGTTTCTCGTGGCCCGGATCGGTCCCGGCGCCGTCGCGGCCGCCTTCGCGGAGCTGCGGTGGTGGCAGTTCGTCCTGGTGTGCCTCCCGTACGGCCTGATCATGGTCGTCGACACGCTGGGCTGGCGGTATGCGTTCGCGCGCGACACCGCGCCGTTTCACCGCCTGCTCGGCGCGCGCCTGGCGGGCGACGCGGTCAACGTGGTGACCGCGATGGCGTCGGTGGGCGGCGAAGCGGTGAAGGCGTGGCTGATTCGCCGAGACGTCTCCTACGAAGAGAGCGTGCCCGCCGTCGTCATCGCCAAGACCACGATCACGATCGCCCAGGCGTTGTTCCTCCTCGTCGGCATCGTCGTGGCGTGGGTCGCCCTGCCGCTCAACTCCGTCGTCGTCCGCAGCATGCTGTGGCTGCTCGCGATCGAGGTGGTCGCGGTGGGCGGGTTCTTCCTCGTTCAGGTCGTGGGGCTGGTGGGGCGCGGCGGGCGTCTCCTCGCGCGGTTCGGCGTGATCGACGACGCCGCGTCGGCCGCGCGCCTGGATCGTGCGCTTCGCCAGTTCTACTGGCGTGATCGCCGGCGTCTCCTTCTCTCCGTGAGCTTCCACCTCGCCGGCTGGCTGCTCGGCGGCCTCGAGACGTATCTGATGCTCGTCGCGCTGAGCGTGCCCGTGCCGCTCCTCACGGCAATCGTCATCGAGGCGTTCGGGTCGGCCGTGCGCTTCGCGACGTTCCTGGTGCCCGCGAGCATCGGGGCCACGGAGGGCGCCAACGCGGCGGCCTTCGCGGCGCTCGGCTTCACGAGCAGCGCCGGACTCGCCTTCAGTCTCGTCCGTCGCGGACGACAGGTGGTCTGGATCGCCATCGGTCTGCTGACGCTCGTGGCGATGCGCTCCGACGTGTGGCTCACGCGCACACGTCGCTCGCCGGCCTGACGTCAGCTCGCCCGGGTCTCCGCGCGCGCCATGGGCGCGACGCTCTCCCCGCGTCCAGGCGACACGAGCAGCGGCAGGGCGCCGCGCACCACGCGCAAGCGCTCCCGTCGGCGACCGTTCACGGTGACGGTGACACGGGCCCCGCGGCAGATGTGCGCGTCGTCGCCGCGGCCGCGCACGCTGAGCATCAGCCCGACGAGCAGGCCAGCGAGACGCACGCGCGTCGTGCGCGGCACGACGAAGACGTCGAAGAGGCCGTCGGTCGGCGACGCCGTGGGCGTCAGCGAGAGGAAGCCGCGGTACGTCTCGACGTTGGCCACGGTGACGAGCGCGGCACGATCCGCCACGACGCGGCCGTCGACCTCGACGCGAAGCGACGGCGGCTTCGTGTCGACGAGGAACCGCTTGGCCATCCCCCAGTAGGCCAGATACCGGGCGACGCGCGATTTCGGCTGGCCGCGTCCCTTCTCCACCGTGTCCTGGATCTGCTGGAGCGGCCCGTAGC
>JBKPPN010000128.1:0-3791 GCA_046733575.1 Candidatus Methylomirabilota bacterium
CCGGTCGCCCTCGCCGCGGGCGAGCAGCGCGGCGCGCACCGCCGCCATCCGAGTGGCCGCCTCACCGTAGCGCTCTCCGAACCGGTCGGCGATCGCGTCGCGGATTCGTGCGGCGGCGGTCGGCACACCGCCGGCGGCCACGGCGACGACCAGCGGGCCGGCGCGGTGCGTGGCCATCGAGGTCCAGGCCCCCTCGCCGGCCGCGTCGGCTACGCACGCCAGGCGTCCGAGCGCGTCGGCGTCCCGCGCGACGCGGGCGTTCACTTCGCGCACGTTCGTCGCGGCGATGACGAGGTTCGCGTCGGCAAGGTCCGCCGCCTCGTACTCGCGCTCCACGAGGGTGACGCGGCTCGTCCCCGCTCTCGCGGCCGCGTCGCGGACCGAGTCGCCGATGGTCGGGGCGACGACCCGGACCCGCGCCGCGCCGCCGTCGAGCAGCGCGTGGAGCTTCCGCGCCGCCACCGCGCCGCCGCCGACGACGATCACGCGCAGGTGCGCGCCGGACAGAAGCACGGGAACGCTCCCGGGGGCATCGACGGCGTGGTCCGGCCGGCGCCGCTGGGGCGTCACAGGAACTGCCCTCCGCTCGCGCCGGCGATGCGGAACGCGAGATAGAGCGCCACGACGGCCGCGAACGTCACGCTCGAGGCGACCGCGGCGCGCCGCGCCTGCCAGCCGCCGAGCAGCCGGCCGAAGGTGACCGCGGTGACGCCGACCCAGGCCCCCGTCCCCCAGAGGAGCTGCGCGGTGTCGGTGGCGCGGTAGTTCACCGAGTACGCAATGGCGAGCGCCACGCCGAGCGTGAGGCCGAGCCAGCCGGTGACGGCCGCGACGTGGTTGACGCGGTCGAGCGTGTGGAGCGGCGGGAAGAAGCGGAAGATCGCGCCGAAGCGGCGCGACTTCAGCTCGCGGCGCTCGACGAGGTAGATCGTGCCGGCCGCGGCAGCGGTCGCAAATGCCGCGATGCCGAGGAAGCTCAGCGCGATGTGCGCCACGAGCCAGACGAGCCGCGTGCCGCTCGGCGCCAGCAGCGGGCGCATGCCCAGCAGGTTGGCGGCCACCGTCGTCATGGCCGCGAGCGGCGCCGCGACGAGGGTCAGGCTCACGTCTCGCGCCACGACCTCGACCGCCAGCAACGTCGCCGCCAGGAGGAGGGCGGCGAAGGAGAGCGCCGGCCCGAGCCCGGTCAGCGGCATCCTCCCGAACTCGTGGGCGACACCGGCGAGCGCGGCGAGGTGGACCGCGACGCCGACCGCGAGCGCGCCGACGACGGCACGCAGCGGTGCGGCGACCGGGCGCACGAACGGCGTCGCGGCGAGCGCGGCGGCGCCGACGTAGCACGAGGTGGCGATGAAGAGCGCGATCGCGATCATGGCTGCGCCGCAATCTAGGCGCCGCGCCGGGCCCATGCAGGCCCGGCCCGGAAACGCAGAGGGCGGGGGGACGCCTCGTCCCCCCGCCCTCCAAGCTACCGTCGCGACGGCCGAGCGCTACTGCACCTTGGCCGTCATGCGGGCGGAGGCCCCGGCGCGAATGGCGGGCTGCTGCTGTCCGAGGACGAGCGCGGTGGTCGCGTACGGCGTCACGCGCACCACCTGCGCGATCGCGATCGGCTCCGGCGGCAGCACCGGCCCGGACTCCGTCCGCGTGCGCGGGCGGAACAGCGTGAACTGGTCGCCGGGGTGCACTCCGTCGCGGGACGTGCGGTCGAGCACGAGGTACTCGTGGATGGAGGGGAGGACGTCGCCGCCGTGCAGCCAGACGACCTTCGCGTCCATCCCGAGCTCGATCGCCGTCGGCTGCGGCTCGCTTGCGAACGAGACGCTGTCGATGCGGATGAGGCCCTGGCCCATGAGCATCGTCGTGTACTGGCTGACGATGCGCGCGCGAGTCAGCTCCCCGGCGCGCGGCTCGTTCTCCACCTCGACGACGCCCGTCGGAACGACCACCTGGCCGAAGCCGGGCAGCACGTCGCCGAGGGCGTACGAGAGGTAGCGCGCGCCGCTGATCGGTACGACCCCCGCGGGAGGCGCGATCAGGATGCGGTCCTGCAGCTGAAGACGGGTCCGCTCGCTGACCTGGGCGATGCCCGGCAGATCGGCGCTGGCGACGATCTTCCCGGCGCCCGACGGACCGCCCTCGCGCTCGACGTACGGAGCGGCGTAGTACTCGCCGGTGCGCACGAGCGGCTTCGGCGTGCGGCCGACGAGCGAGAGCCGGCCCGACGACTCGCTGGTGCGCCCCATCGTCCGCGAGAAGGTGGTCGGCGCGAGCCGCGACTGGTCGTCGACGGTCGCGATGACGGGGCCGCCTTCGGCGCCGGCGCCCGGCACGCGCAGACGCTCGCCCGGATAGATCCAGTGCGGATCCTCCACGACGTCGGTGTTGAGCCGGTAGATCTCCGGCCAGAGGAACGGGTCCCCGAGGTAGGTGCGGGCCAGGTCCCACAAGGTGTCGCCGGCCTTGACCGTGTGGCTGCGCGTCGCCGCGGGCGGCTGCTGCTGCCCGGCGGCCGCGACGGCCGGCTGCTTCGCCGTGGAATCCTGCGCGCCTAAGACAGTGGGGGCCACGAAGGCCCCCACTGCGAGCGCGGTCCACGCCTTAGAACGGGAGATCGTCATCCTCATCTTCGAGCGCTCCGGGAAAATCTTCGAAGTCTTCACCGCCGGTGCCCGAGGCCGCCGTGCCGGCGCCCGCGCCCTTGGCGCGTCCGCCCGCCGGTGCCGCGGTCCGGCTCCGACCGGCGCCGCCCGACCCGCCGGCGGCGCCACGGTCCTCCGAGTCGTAGTCACCCGACGACCCGCCCCTGCCGCCGCCGAGCATGATGAGCTCGCGGACGTTGATCTCGGTGCTGTATCGCGTCTGGCCGTCCTTGTCCTGCCACTGCCGGTACTCGATGCGGCCTTCGACGTAGATCTTGTCGCCCTTCTTGACGTACTTCTCGACGATGTCGGCGAGCTGCGAGCCCTTCGTGTTCCACACCACGCAGCGATGCCACTCCGTCTTCTCCTGACGGTTGCCGCTCTGGTCGTTCCACGAGCGGCTGGTCGCGAGCGAGAACGTCGCGACGCGGTTCCCACCTGTGGTCGACCGGACCTCGGGATCGTTCCCGAGGTTGCCGATCAACTGCACCTTGTTCAAGCTCCGGCTCACATGTCCTCCTGGCGAGTGAGAGAGTGCATCGCCGGGCAAAGTATAGAGGTGGCCGGGGCCCCGTGCAAACGAATTCACGCTCGCGCGGCGCTTCGATTGCGCCGCTTCGCGAGACGAGACGATCTACGGTCTGGCGCGTCGTGCCGAGCGACACGCGTCCTGCGCCGCGTCGCGCGTGCTGCGTGTTTCCGCGCGGGTGGGCCGTCTCAGGAAGACGCCCCGCCCCGCCCGCCGGAGTCGAGCTCGCGCCGCATCACGAGCGCGTCCTCGACCGGCTTTCTGTAGTAGTTGCGGCGCCGCCCGATCTGCTCGAAGCCGCGCGACGCGTACAGAGCACGCGCCGCCGTGTTCGAGTCGCGAACCTCGAGGTACGCCGTCGTCGCGCCCCGCTGGCGGGCGGCGGTGAGGGCGTCGTCGAGCAGCCGTGCGCCGACGCCCCGACCGCGGGCCTCCGACGCGACGGCGATGTTCGCGACTTCCGCCTCATCGACGACGAGCCACGCGACGACGTAACCGACGACCTCTCCGTCGCTCGCGGCGCGCTCTCCTCCCTCCTCGGCGCGCGCCGCACGCGCGGCCGGCGATGTGACGCCGCGCACCGACCCCCCACCGCGGCCTCCCGCGGTCATCGCCGCGAC
>JBKPPN010000129.1:0-6347 GCA_046733575.1 Candidatus Methylomirabilota bacterium
AGCCCGCATCGACGAGGAGGATCTCGTGCATGGCCCGGTCGTGGTCGGTGCGCGAGAGCAAGGAGAGGGCCAGTCGAGAAACGTCGGCGTCTCAGCCGACGTCCGACAGAGCCGCGGCGACCACAAGAGTCGCGCCGGTGGACGGGGGACAGGCGCGACGGCGGTGGAGCGCAGCCGAGCGGCGAGAGAGGGGACGCCGCGGTCAGTTCCCCATCACGATGCCGCCGTCCACGTTGATGGCCTGGCCCGTCATGTAGTCGGAGTCCGGGCCGGCCAGGAAGGACACCACGCCCGCCACGTCCTCCGCCTTCTCTGGCCGGCCGAGCGGGATGTGGCGGATGCGGCGCTTCCACGCCTCGCCCTGCGCCCAGCCTTGCAGCGCGCCCCACTCCTTGTCGATCTGCTCCCACATGGGTGTCTCCACCGCGCCGGGGCAGACACAGTTCGACGTGATGCGATGGCTCGCCAGCTCCTGCGCCGCCGAGCGCGTGATGCTCACCACGCCCGCCTTCGACGCCGAGTACGGGGTCATGAGCGGGTTGCCGCCGCGGTACGACGCGATGGACGCGGTCTGGATCAGCTTGCCGCGCAGCTCGGAGCCCGTCATGGGCGACTGGTCGAGCATGCGCTTCACCACCGCCTGCAGCACGAAGAACACTGCGCGCAGGTTCACGTCGAGCACGCGGTCCCACTCCGCCTCGGTCACCTCGAGCATGGGCTGCAGCCGGATGACGCCCGCGTTGTTGAACAGCACGTCGAGGCGCCCGTGGCGCTGGTACGGCTCGTCCACCATGCGCGCGATGTCGGCCGCGCGCGTCACGTCCGCCTGCACCGCCGTCGCGTTCAGCTCCCTGGCCAGCTTCTGCGCCGCGTCGCCGTCCACGTCGGCCAGCACGAGCTTGGCCCCTTCGGAGGCGAGGCGACGCGCGGTGGCGGCGCCGATGCCGCCCGGGCGTCCGGCGCCGGTGATGAGCACGATGCGTCCACTGAGATCGGCCATGACGATCCTCCTCGCCCGGGATGATACCGCCAGCGAAATTTTCCGCCCGGCCCGCGCGGGTCGCCTTAGTATGGCGGGCGCTCGGGATCGCCAGCTCAGGAGGCCACCATGTACGCCACGCTCCTGCAGGTCGCCATCGTCGTCGCCGCCGTCGCTGCTGCGTCGCTCGCCCACGCGCAGATCGCGGTGTCGGTCAACGACAACAAGGTCGTCAACGTGAACGGCGTCAACACCTTCGTCAAGAACCCGCCGCCCGACACGCTGACGGTCATCGACCTGAAGGCGCAGCCGCCGAAGGCCGTCGCGGAGATCAACGTGCCGTGCAGCGTCGTCGGTCCGCCCACCAACGTCGCGCTCACGCCTGACGAGGGCCTCGCCCTCGTGACGCAGTCGACGAAGAACGACCCGAATGACGACAAGAAGCAGGTGCCGGGCACCGGCCTGTCCGTCGTCGACCTCAAGGCCTCGCCGCCCGCGCTGATCGCCACGGTGGAGACGGGGCTCGGGCCCGGCGGCGTGTCGATCAACCGCCAGGGCAACCTCTCGCTCGTCGCCAATCGCGACGAGGGGACGGTCTCCGTCTACACAATCAGCGGCAAGACCGTGACGCCGGTGAGCAAGGTGAAGGTCGGCGACGCCAAGTCCGTGCTGGGCCACGTCGCCATCAGTCGCGACGGCAAGCTCGCCCTCGTCCCGCGCAGCGCGGAGAACAAGGTCGCCGTGCTCACCATCGACGGCACGACGGTCAAGCTCAGCGATCGCGAGATCAACACCGGCCTCCGCCCCACCAGCATCGACATCTCGTCGAATGGCGCCTTCGCCGCCGTGGCCAACATCGGCATGGGCGGCGGCGACGAGGACACCGTCAGCCTCATCGACCTCACCCAGAAGCCGCCGCGCGTGGTCGACACGATCACCGTCGGTCAGACGCCCGAGGGCATTCGCATCGCGCCCGACGGACTCCACATCGCGGTGGTGGTGATGAACGGCAGCAACAAGCCGAAGGAGTCGCCCTTCTATCACGACACCGGCTATCTCGTGATGCTGCGCGTGGACGGCATGAAGCTGTCGAAGCTGGCCCAGGCGCCCATCGGCCACTGGTCGCAGGGCGTGGTGTTCTCCCCCGACGGAAAGACCGTGCTCGTGGGCAACATGGTCGAGAAGGACGTGCAGGTGCTGGAGTGGGACGGCACGTTCCTGCGCGACACGGGCACGCGCATCAAGGTCAACGGCGGTTCTGCCGGCCTGCGCACCGTGGAGAAGTGACCGCGGAGTCCGGGCGATGAACATCGGCACGCTGCTGCCGCGGCACGCGCGCTACCGACCCGACCACCTGGCGCTCGTCGTCGGCGAGGAGCGGCTCACGTTCCGGGCGCTGAACGCGCGCGTGAACCGTCTCGCCAACGCGCTGCTCGCGGAAGGACTCCGGAAGGGCGACAAGCTCGCGACCATCCTGCCCAACTGCATCGAGCAGCTCTTCGTGTATCTCGCCTGCGCCAGGACCGGCATCGTCGTCGTGCCGCTGAGCCCGCTCCTGCAGGACTCTGGCCTGGTCTCGCTGCTGAACAACTCGGACTCCGTGATGGTGATCGCCGCGCACGCGCTCGGGCCGACGCTCGATCGGATCCGCGCGCAGCTCACCGCCATCCCGGCGAATCGCTACGTCGTGGTTGGCGGTGAGCGGACCGGGTTCCGCGCCTGGACGTCGCTCGTCGCCGCCGCGCAAGAGAGCGAGCCGCCCGACGCCGGGCTCACCGATCAGGATCCGTACAACATCATCTATTCCAGCGGCACGACCGGCGAGCCGAAGGGCATCGTGCACACGCACTACATCCGCGCCGCCTACTGCACGCTCATGGCCACCGCGTGTCGCATGACGCCGGAGAGCGTCGTCCTCCACGCCGGCTCGCTCGTGTTCAACGGCGCCTTCATCGACCTGATGCCATGGCTGCTCCTGGGCGGAACGTACATCCTGCACAAGGCCTTCGAGCCGGGCGCCGTCATCGCGGAGATCGAGCGGAGTCGCGTCACGCACATCGTGATGGTGCCCTCGCAGATCGTCGCCGTACTCGATCACCCGACGTTCTCCGGCGAGCGCCTCCGGTCGCTCGAGATGCTGCTCACGGTCGGCGCGCCGCTCCACGTCGAGCACAAGCAGCGGCTCAACGCCGCCCTGCCCGACCGATTCTACGAGCTCTACGGGCTCACGGAAGGCTTCGCCACCGTGCTCGACAAGACCGACGCCGTCCGAAAGATGGGCTCCGTCGGCGTGCCCATGGCGTTCTACGAGATGCGGATCCTGGACGACGCCGGCCGCGATCTGCCTCCGCGCGAGGTCGGCGAGATCTGCGGGCGTGGACCGCTCATGATGCCGGGCTACTACAAGCGTCCGGACCTCACGGAGAAGATCATCGTCGACGGCTGGCTGCACTCGGGCGACCTGGGCTACGTCGACGAGGACGGCTACCTCTACCTGGTCGACCGCAAGAAGGACATGATCATCTCGGGCGGCGTCAACGTGTACCCGCGCGACATCGAGGAGGTCGTGGTCCAGCATCCCGACGTGCGCGAGGTCGCGGTGTTCGGCGCGGCCGACCCGCGCTGGGGCGAGACGCCCATCGCGGCCGTCGTGCTGCGCACGCCGGGCGCCGTTACCGGCGAGGCGCTCGCCGAGTGGGTCAATGCACGCGTCGGGGCCAAGTTCCAGCGCGTGAGCGACGTGATGATCCTGGACGACTTCCCGCGCAACGTCGCCGGCAAGACGCTGAAGCGCGTGCTGCAAGAGCAGTACAAGCGGCCGCCCGGCCGCGCCTGACCCGTCCGCGTTCGCCTCCGTCGTCACCCCGCCACCCGTGAAGTGATATCGTCCCTCGCGTGCGCCGGATCCGATGACGTCAGCTCGAACAGGAGCCAGGACATGAGAGAGCGAAGAGCCCTTGCCGTCGCCGTCGCGCTCGTCGTCGCCGTGCTCGCCGTCACCGCTCTGGCCCAGGGCCAGGCCAGGCCGCCCGTGAACGTGGCGCTCGTCGCCGCGATGTCCGGCGGCTCCGCGCTGTCGGGTGAGGCGATCAAGCGCGGCCTCACCGTGGCCATCGACGAGATCAACGCCCGTGGCGGCGTCCTGGGCGGTCGCAAGATCGAGCTGGTCATCCGCGACGAGGAAGGCAACCCCTCGAAGGGCGTGACGGCCGCGCGCGATGTCATCGAGCGCGAGAAGGCCGTGGCCGTCTTCGGCGGTCTCCACTCGCCCGTCGGCCTCGCCATGCTGCCCGTGTTCCACGAGCTCAAGGTGCCCTACGTCGGCACGTGGGCCGCCGCCACGGCGATCACGCGCAACGACCGGAAGCCCAACTACATGTTCCGCGTCTCCGCCAACGACGACATCGTCGATCACTTCCTGGCCAAGCACGTCGTCGAGAAGCTGAAGAAGGGCAAGCCCGGCGTGATCCTCGAGAACACCCCGTGGGGCGCCAGCAACCAGGAAGGCCTCGCGAAGTGGATCGCCAAGCTCGGTGCGCAGCCCGTCGGGTTCGAGAAGTTCAACTGGGGCGACCCGGACATGAGCCCGCAGCTGCTGCGCCTCAAGAACGGGGGCGCCGACGCGATCGTGATGGTGGCCAACGCGCCGGAGGGCGCGCAGGTGGTGAAGAGCAAGGCCAAGATCGGCTGGGACGCGCCGATCGTGTCGCACTGGGGCATCAGCGGCGGCCGCTTCGCCGAGCTCACCGGCAACCTGTCAGAGTCCGTCGTGTTCGTGCAGACCTACAGCTTCTTCGGCAAGCAGAGCGAGGTGGGCGACCGCGTGATCACGGCGCTCAAGGGCAAGTACAACATCAAGGGCCCGGAGGACATCCTGGCGCCCGTCGGCACGGCCAACGCCTACGACGCCATGCAGCTCGTCGCCCTCGCCATCGACAAGGCGGGCGCCGCCGACGGTGCGAAGATCCGCGACGCCCTCGAGAACATCGGTGAGTACCGCGGTCTCATCAAAACCTACAAGCACCCCTTCACCGCGGACGAGCACGACGCGCTGACGGAGAACGACTACATTCTCGTCACCTGGCGCGGCGGGAAGATCGTCCCCGCGCAGTAGCGGCGGCCGGAGCCACGCGGCTGACGCATGCGCAGTGTGCGCCGGGCTGCAGGTCGACGGCACCTGCCGGACGCCTTTCGCGAAGGTCTGCGCCGGGTCGCGGGTGCAGACGAGCGGAACATCGTCGTCGACATGGCGTCCGCGAACGGTCGCCCCGAGCGCTTCACCGGTCTCGTCGATGACTTGCCGCGCCTGAACCCCGACCTCATCGTCGCGGACGGCACGCCCCTCGGCCCGTCCGTCCCGGCGTCGGTGGCGATACGGGCCGACGAGGTGACGTGATGACGGTGCATCCGCACGACGCGACCGACGTCACCCGCGCGCTCAATCGCGCCGTGCTCGACGCGCTGCCGTTTCACGACCGGCAGGACTTCGACGACGCGCGCCACGGGCTCATCGCGGCGCTGCCGGACGTGGAGATCAGGAACGCGGCCGGCCGCGTGGTGTGGACGCTGCGGGACTATGCGTTCCTCCGCGACGGCAACGCGCCCGCCACGGTGAATCCCAGTCTGTGGCGCCAGGCGCAGCTCAATCTGGAGGCCGGGCTGTTCCAGGTCACCGACCGCATCTTCCAGGTACGCGGCTTCGACATCTCCAACATGACGCTGATCGAGGGCGACCGCGGACTCATCGTGGTCGATCCGCTCATCTGCGTGGAAGTCGCGCGGGCGGCGCTGGAGCTGTACTTCGAGCATCGCGGACGTCGTCGCGTCGTCGCGGTGATCTACAGCCACAGCCATACCGATCACTACGGCGGCGTGCGTGGCGTGGTCGATGAGGCCGACGTCACGGCGGGCAACGTCGAGATCATCGCGCCCGACCGCTTCATGCAGGAGGTCGTGGCCGAGAACGTCATCGCGGGCAACGTGATGATCCGGCGCGCCCAGTTCCAGTTCGGCGGCACGCTGCCGAAGGGTCCCCGCGGCCAGGTCGACGCGGGACTGGGCAAGGTCGTCTCGCGCGGCACCGTCACGCTCATCCCGCCCACCACGATCATCACCCAGCCCGTCGAGACGCGAAGGATCGACGGCGTGGAGGTCGTGTTCCAGCTCACGCCGGAGACCGAGGCGCCCGCCGAGATGCACATGTTCCATCCCGGCCTGCGCGCGCTGAACCTCGCCGAGAACGCCACGCACAACCTCCACAACGTCTACCCGATCCGCGGCGCCCAGGCGCGCGACGCCAACGCGTGGGCGAAATACCTCAACGAGGCGATCGACCGCTTCGCGCGGGACGCGGACGTCGTCTTCGCCC
>JBKPPN010000130.1:0-12506 GCA_046733575.1 Candidatus Methylomirabilota bacterium
GGCAAGAACTGGCCGAAGATCACGCTCACCATGCGCGAGGAAGCGCTGGGCTCGAAGCCGCTCGCGGAAGCCGTGCAGGCCGTGCTGCTCGAGCACCTCAACCTCAAGACGGAGCTCGAGGTCCTGGAGCAGCGCGTGTTCCGCGAGCGGCTGTGGAAGCAGGATCTGCAGTTCGTGTGGATCCGCTGGTTCATGGACTACCCGGATCCGCACAACGAGTACTTCGACACGTTCTACGGCAAGAAGACCACGGGCAAGCGGCAGGCGTGGTCGAACGACGCCTTCGACCAGGCGCTCGAATCCGGTCGCGACACCCGCGACGCCAAGAAGCGGCTCGCCGACTACGCACGCGCCGAGGAGATTCTCCAGACGGACGTCGGCTACATCCCGGTCGCGTGGGTCGTCCGGTACGCCGCGAGCAAGCCGTGGGTACGCGGCTTCCAGAAGAACACCGCGGGCGAGATGCTCGTGGACGGCAACATCTACGTCGACATGCTGAGCCATCTCTACGTGGTGGAGAAAAGCTGAGCCACGCGCCACGTTCGTCCACGGAACCCGAGCGACGGCGCGGCTTCGCCGCGCCGTCTCCGATCTTCGGGGGCTTGGGGGCGTCGAGCCCCATGTCCATGATGGTAGGCTGACGACGACTCCTCGCGGGAAAGGCGGATGGACGACATGGCGGACAGGATCGCGATCGTGACCGGCGCGGGCTCCGGCGTGGGCAAGCACAGCGCGCTCGCGCTCGTGCAGAACGGCTGGACGGTGGTGCTGGCGGGACGGCGCAAGGAGATGCTCGAGACGGCGGCGCAGGAGGCGAAGACGGCCACGCCGTCCGCGCGCACCCTGGTCGTGCCGACGGACGTCGGCGATCCTGCGTCGGTCGAGGCGCTGTTCGCCAAGACGAGGGACACCTTCGGACGGCTCGACCTGCTGTTCAACAACGCGGGCAGCGGCGCGCCGCCCGTGCCGCTCGAAGACCTCACCTACCAGCAGTGGAAGACCGTCGTCGACGCCAACCTCACGGGCTCGTTCCTCTGCACGCAGGAAGCCTTCAAGATCATGAAGAGCCAGGAGCCGCGCGGCGGCCGCATCATCAACAACGGCTCCATCTCCGCGCACGCCCCGCGTCCGAACTCGGCGCCGTACACGGCGACCAAGCACGCCATCACCGGCCTCACGAAGTCGACCTCGCTCGACGGGCGCAAGTACGACATCGCGTGCGGCCAGATCGACATCGGCAACGCCGCGACCGACATGACGGCGCGCATGGCGAAAGGCGTGCCGCAGGCGAGCGGCACCGTGATGGTGGAGCCGACGTTCGATCCCGCCCACGTCGCGAGCGCCGTCGTCTACATGGCATCGCTGCCCCTCGACGCGAACGTGCAGTTCATGACGATCATGGCCACCAAGATGCCGTTCGTCGGCCGCGGGTAACCACGAGGCGCGGCGCGGCTCTGTCGCGCCGTCTGCGAGCCGGAGGGTTGCGGGGCGTCGCGCCCCATGGAGAGAGCGATGAGCACAGGCGAGGGTCTCCGCTACGACCTGGTCGAGGGATGGGAGCAGCTGCCCCGCGGCTACGAGCATCGCGACGTCGCGGGTGTCGCGGTGGACGGCGAAGACCGCGTCTACCTGATCTGCCGCGGCGATCATCCCGTCATCGTGTACGACCAGAAGGGTCGGTTCCTGCGGTCGTGGGGTGAGGGCGACTTCACGTACCGGACGCACGGGATCACCATCGGGCCGGACGGCACCGTCTACTGCACGGACGACGGCAACCACACCGTGCGCCGGTTCACGCCGGAGGGAAAGCTGCTCCTGACCCTCGGCACGATGAACACGCCATCCGATACCGGCTACGACGGCAAGAACACCGCAACGGCCACGCGGCCGGGCGGGCCGTTCAACCGACCCACGAACCTCGCCGTCGGACCCCGGGGCGATCTCTACGTCTCCGACGGCTACGGCAACTGTCGCGTCCACCAGTTCTCGCCCTCGGGTGAGCTCAAGCGGTCGTGGGGCACGGCGGGCCAGGGCCCGGGACAGTTCTTCCTGCCGCACGGGATCGCGGTCCATCCCGACGGGCGCGTGTTCGTGTGCGATCGGGAGAACGACCGCATCCAGATCTTCAGTCCCGACGGCGAGTACATCGAGGAGTGGACCGACACGCGCCGTCCGACCCACCTTGTGTTCGACGCGCGAAACCGCGCGTACGTCTCCGAGCTGTGGTGGCAGCCCGGCCAGACGTCACGGCGCTACGGCGCCGCGACGGCCGTCGGCTCGGGCCGCGTGAGCGTCTACGACGCCACGGGGCGTGTGCTGGCGCGCTGGGGTGGTCCGGATCCCGCCGCGGCGGGCAGCTTCGCGGCGCCGCACGGGATCGCGGTGGACTCGGGCGACGACGTGTACGTCAGCGAGGTGACGTGGACGTTCGCGGCGAGTCGCCACCACGTGCCCGAAGGGACGCACACCTTCCAGAAGTTCTCGCTCAAGGGCTGATCGACGCGGGGGCGCGACGGCCCGAGCTCAGAGCGCCTGTGGCTTGATGGTCGTGGCGAAGCGCTCCATGCGCTCCAGACTCGCCGGGAGGCTCTCGCTGCGGAAGTCGAAGATGAGCTCGCTGACGCCGAGGCGCGCGTACGTTGCGATGTCCTCCAGGACCTGCTGGCGCGTGCCGGCAAACGGGCGTCGGTCCACGCCGGACAGCGCCTTGCCCTCGTCGTAGAGCGGCGCCTTGAACGAGATCGTCAGCGTCGTGAAGTCGCGTCGCTCGGCGTCGCACATGCGGCGGAGCTCATCGAGCGAGGCGGCGAAGTCCTTCGGCCCGAGCGGGATGGCGGGGTTGGCGCCGGCGGGATGCCAGCCGTCGCCGAGTCGCGCGACGCGACGCAGGGCCGCGCGGCTGTGGCCGCCGATCCAGATCGGGGGATGCGGGCGCTGCACGGGCTGCGGCTCGAACTTGATGGCCTTGAACGCGTAGAAGCGGCCCTGGAAGGAGGCCGGCGTGGTCGTCCACAGCGTCTTGAAGATCCGGAGGTACTCGTCGCTCACGGCGCCTCGACGATCGAAGTCGGGCGCCCCGAGCGCCGCGAACTCCTCGCGCAACCAGCCCACGCCGACGCCCACCGTCACCCGCCCGCGCGAGAGCACGTCGACGGTGGCGAGCATCTTGGCCGTCACCACGGGATTGCGATGGGGCAGGATCATGACGCTCGTGATGAGGCGCAAGCGTCGTGTCCGGGCGGCGGCGAACGCCATCAGCGTCAGCTGCTCCAGCGCGTCACCGTGACCGGGAAAGCCGCCGTCCACCGTGTACGGGTACTTCGACTCGATGGTCACCGGGAAGACGATGTGGTCGGCGATGACGACCGAGTCGAACCCGAGCGCCTCGCCGCGGGCGAGGAGCGTCTCGAGCGCCTCGGGCGTCGCCGTCGCACCGCGGGTGGGCAGATAGAAGCCGTACCGCATGGTCGCCTCCTCGAGAACCGTCGGGCCCGCACCGCGCGGCCGCGCGCGGCGTCGCGATTCTATCAGCGCGTGTGCGGGACCGCGGCGTGCGCCACGCGCCCCTGACGCTGCGCGGAACTCTCGCGTCCGGCCTCGGCCGCGGCGCGACGTTCATGGCCATCGACTGGGTCCGCGACGGCCTCGCGCGCATCGCCGGGTTCCTGCCCTACCCCGGCACGCTGAACGTGGCCCTGCTCGCCGAGGACGTCGCGACGTGGCGCCAGCTGCTCGGGCGCTCGGGAACGACGCTCGCTCCGCCGTCTCCCGACACGTGCGGCGCGCGCGTCGTCCGCGCCGTCATCGTGCCCGACGTGCCGGCCGCCATCGTCGTCCCCGATATCACCGCGCATCCGGATCACGTGATCGAAGTCGTCGCCCCCACGCACGTACGGACGCAGCTGGGCGTCGCCGACGGTGACATGCTGACCCTGACCATCGTCGACTGACCTCGCGACAGCCGTCCCGTGCCGTGGTGCGTTCATTGCACCACGTGCGACGCGATGCCGGCGCTCGGGGGCGAGGAGGTCGAGGCGTTCCATCGCGAGGGATTCCTCGCCGTGCCGAGCTTCACCGACCCGGCCGAGCTCGACGACATCCGGCGCATCCTCATGCGGCTCTTCGATCGCTTCCACCAGCTTCCCTCGCGACACGCCGTGGATCTCGGCGTCCGCGCGCGCCACGCCGGACGGCTCGAGATCGCGGAGATCAACTACACGATCGAGCTCGCCCCCGACCTCCAGCAGACGAGGACGTTCGAATGTGCGCAACGGGTTGCCCAGGATCTGTTGCAATCTCCCGTCATGTATGCGGGCTATGACCACGCGATCCTGAAACCCGCGCGCTGCAATCGCGTGACGCCCTGGCATCAGGACCAGGCCTACACGCGCGACCGCACCCGCGACGCCCTCGGCCGCGTGACACTCTGGATCCCGCTCCACGACGTGAGCGTCGCCATGGGCTGCATGTGGTTCGCGCCGCGCACCCACCGCGGCCCCATCGTGCCCCACCGCCGTCGTCAGGAACGTGCGGAGGCGCACGCGCTCCAGGCCACCCGCATCGACACCGCCACCGCGGTTGCGTGCCCGATCCCGGCCGGCGGACTGACGGCTCACTTTCCCCGCACGCTGCACTACACCGGCCCGAACCGCACCGATCATCCGCGGCTGGCGTGGATCCTGGAATTCGCGCGGCCGCACGTCCCGCGGCCGAGTCCGCTCGTCAAGGCCGCGCGCTGGTGGTCGACGCTCACCCGGCGTCTCGCGCCGGCCACCTGACGGGCCGAGCCGCTCCTCTTCCGGACCCCGCAATCGTCGGCGCCGTGACACCGCGGTCGTGGCACCACCGCGCACGCGCTTCACCGCGCGATTAGAATCGACTCCGGGGAGGAAACGGCATGAGCGTGTACATCGATATCAACTGCGACATGGGCGAAAGCTATGGGCGGTGGACGCTGGGCAAGGACGAGGACGTCATGCCGCACATCACCTCGGCGAACGTGGCGTGTGGCTTTCATGGCGGTGATCCGCACGTGATGCGCCGGACCGTGGAGCTAGCGCTGCAGCACGGCGTGGCGGTCGGGTCGCATCCCGGGCTGCCCGACCTGATGGGGTTCGGGCGGCGTCGCATGGACGTGTCGCCGCAGGAGCTCAAGGACTACCACCGGTACCAGACCGGCGCGCTCGACGCGTTCGTGCGCGCCGCGGGCGGCACGCTGCAGCACGTGAAGCCACACGGCATCCAGTACTTCATGTTCGAGGAGAATCCCGCGCTCGGACGCGCCTGCGTCGAGCAGGTCGTCGAGCTCGATCCGAAGCTCATCGTGCTCACCATGGCGATGACCAAGTACGACGCCGAGGCGCGCAAGGTGGAGGGCGCGCGCGTGGCCGCGGAGGGGTTCGCGGACCGCGTCTACGCCGACGACGGCCAGCTCGTGTCGCGCAAGCTCGGCAAGGACGCGCTCATCACCGATCCGGAGAAAGCGGCCGAGCAGGCCGTGCGCCTCGCCCTGGAGAGCAAGGTCCGCACGATCAGCGGCAAGGTCATCGACGCCAAGGTGGAAACGATCTGCATCCACGGCGACGGCCCGACGGCCGACAAGATCGTCGTCGCCGTGCGCGAAGCCCTCGTCAAGGCCGGTGCGATCGTCAAGCCTCTGCGCGACTGGATGTAGGCACGCGGGGGCCTCGAAGGCCCCCGCGGGTCACGCCTGCTCGGTCGCTTCCGTTGCGAGGCTGTCCGCGCGCGCGTTGAAGTGGGCGAAGTCGTCCCGGCCCGCCCAGGAGGACTGGTGGCCGCGCTGGTGGCGGAACGTGACGTGGAGCGTGCGCGCAGCGACGAGCGACTTGCACGCGTTGACCACGTCCGCGACGATCGCGTCCTTCATCTTCCAGCGGCCTTCCATCCAGGCGCCCACGCCCTCGTAATCGTGGACGACGGTCACGGTGGCGCCCGCGGGCACCACGCGCAGAGCCAGATGCAGTGCGCCGAGCTCGGCCAGCACGTTGCGGAGGCGGGCCAGCGCACCGGCGATGGCGCGGTCGGTGCCGAGGGACGGGATGCCGGCGCCGGCGAACACCTCGCGCACCGTGAGGCCGAGCTCCTCGACGACTTCGGGCTCGTCGTCGTCGCGCGACTCGACGATCACCACGCCGACGCCGCCCCTGTGATTGCCGTCCACGAAGGCGTGCAGGCCGGGCGTGAGCGACGTTCCCTCGCCGCGCAGCATGGCCTCGGCCTGCTCGCGCGATGCGACGGCCTGGAAGCGGGCGCCGCTCACGCCCTTCACGACGGCCGCGCACTGCGCCCACGTCGCGTAGATGCCGCGGATGCGGTCGGGCGCCGTGACCACGTAGACCTTGCTGCTCGCCTTCGCCACCGCGTCAGGCCCTCACGTCGGCGTGCTCAGAAGATCGAGCGGCCAGCGTCGACCATCAGCGTCGTGCCGGTGACGAACGAGGACTCCCGGCGCGACAGGAACACGATCGGGTAGGCGATCTCGCGGGGCTCGGCGAAGCGGCCGATGGGGTTGTCGCCGCTTCGCGAGGCGCGCCGCTCGGCCCCGGACACGCCGCGCTCGGCGGAGCGGCGCACGTGATACGGGGTGATCGTCCCGCCCGGGCACACGACGTTGCCGCCGCCCGTGACGAGCGCGACGCGACCGGCGAGTCCGTCCCGCCACGGCGTCCATCAGACGAGCGTGAGCGTCTGGCCGGGACGCACGACGATGCGCGGGTTCGTCCCCTCGACCCAGTTCTCGCCGGGGGCGAGCAGCGCCGACGCGGAGCGGACCGTCGTGGTGGCGGGATCGAGACCGGGCGGCGTGGCGCCGTGGTCGCGCAGCGCGCGGGCCGCGGTCATGAGCCGCTTGCGCACCTGGATGATCGCGGTGTCGCTCGTGCCGAGGCGCTCCCGCGTGCGGTCGACGACCGGGCCCTGGCTCTCCTGGATGGCCTGGTCCTGCACGCCGAAGCCGGGGATGCCGCAGAACATCTTCGTGCGGTGGACGTCCCAGTCCATCCCGTAGTCGTTGTCGCGGCGGGCGGCGGTGCGGACGTCGCCGTACGGCTCGGACGTCGGCGGCGCGTAATCGCAGACGTGCGACCCCTTCCCCTCCACGTGCACCGCGATCTCCTCGTGCGCGAGCGGACGATCGGGATGCCACGTGACCATCCAGTTCACGACGTGGGTGTCGTCCATGGGGACCCACATGTGCGACTGCACGATGCGCTCGTCGAGATCCGTCGGGGGCATCGTGTAGAACGGCATCACGAACTGCGTGACGCGCCAGAGCCAGCGACCGTCGGGCTGCGTGCGCCGCGCGCCGATCAGGACGCCGTAGTCCGTGTCCACGACCTCGAAGCGCGGCGCGCGATCGCCGGTGAGGACGGCGGCGCCGACGCCGAAGCTGGCACGATCGAGATCGCGCGCGGTCGCCACGTCCCGCGCGTCGAGGGGCGCGTGGAGGAAGTTGATGTGGCTCGAGTCGATGCCGCCCTCGAGGGCCTGGAACCAGTTGCAGTCCTGGACGCGCTTGGAGACGAAGACGTGTCCGCGCGGCAGTCCCGTCCACTCGAAGCCCGGCGCACCCGGCGTGGCGCCCTCGCCCATGTACGCCCACACGACGCCGCCGTGCTCGACGCACGGATACGCGAGGTGACGCACCTTCGACGCGAAGCTCGACTCCGGCGGCTCGTTCGGCATCTCGAGGCACTGCCCGTCCATCCCGTACTGCCAGCCGTGGTACACGCAGCGCATCCCGGCGGCTTCCACGCGACCGAAGTACAGCGAGGCGCCGCGATGCGGACAGAACTCGCCGATCAGTCCCGCGGCGCCGCGCGTGGTCCGATACGCGACGAGACGCTCGCCGAGGAGCTGCACGCGCTTGGGCCGACCGCCGGCCTCGAGCTCGTCGCTCAGCACCACGGGGATCCAGTAGCGCCGCACGAGGTCGCCCATCGGCGTGCCGCGGCCCGTGCGCGTCAGGAGCTCGGCGTCGTCACGACTCAGCATCGAAGCTCACCTCGTCTCGAGGGTCGGCGTTGCGGTTGTATTATCCAACAACCGCGCGATGCCTCGACCGCTCGGCCCCTCTGCGCTCGCTCGTCTTCGCCGGAACGACGATCGCTATCGCTGGTGGGCGCTCGGCATCACGACGTTCACGCAGGCCGCCTCCGCCGCGGTGACGTCGGCGATCGGGCCGATCGCCGCGCTGCTCCAGCGCGAGTTCGACGTCAGCCGCGCCGAGGTCGGCCTCGCCCAGACCGCGATCTATCTCAGCGCGACGTTCGCCGCGATGTGGGGCGGCCGGCTCGCCGACACCGTGGGCGAGCGTCGCGTGCTCCTCATCTCCGGGTTGATCACCGGCGTCGCGTCGGCGTGCGCGGCGCTCGCCGTCTCGTTTCCCCTGTTCCTCCTCGTCGGCCTCGCCATCGGCGTCGGCACCGGCATGCAGAATCCGGCCGGCAGCGCGGCCGTCATGCGCTGGTTTCCTCCGCGACGACGCGGCTTCGCCATGGGTCTGCGCCAGACCGGCGTGCCGCTCGGCGGCGTGCTCGCCGCGACGCTGTGGCCGCTCGCCGCGCTCACGTGGGGCTGGCGCGCCTCGTACGTCCTGGCCGGCGTCATGGCGCTCGTCGGCACGGGGCTGATCGCGCTGGTGTACTTCGACCCCGCGCGCGACGTCGCCGGCGACGCCCCCGCGATGCGCGGCATGCGCGATCTCATGACCGATCGGCGCCTCTGGCTGCTGTCGGTCATGTACAACGGCCAGATCGTGGCGCAGTACGCCGCGAACGTCTACTTCGTGCTGTTCCTGCACGAGTGGCTCGACCTTCCGCTCCTGCAGGCGTCGGGACTCTTCGCCATCATCCACGTGGCCGCGGTCGGTGCGCGCATCGGCTGGGGCTTCACCAGCGACGCGGTGTTCCTCGGCCGTCGTCGTCCCGTGCTGCTGATCGTGATCGCGCTCACGATGGCCAGCATGCTCGGCGCGGCCGCCTTGCCGCCGCACGCGCCGGCGTGGACGGCTGCGGCCCTCGCCGTCCTGATCGGCGTCTCCGCCTTCTCCTGGACCGGCCTCTACGGCACGGTCACGATCGAGATCGCGGGACGGGCGTCCGCGGCGTCCGCCGTCGCGTGGGTCCACATGCTGGGCGGTGTCGGCTCGCTGGGCGGCGCGCCGCTGTTCGGCTTCGTCGTCGACCACACCGGAAGCTACCGCATGGGATGGCTCGCGGCCGCCGTCGCGGTGCTCGTCGGGTTCGTGGCCACGTATCGGCTTCGCGAGGAGAGCGGCCGGTGAGCGGGCTGTACACTCCTAGCCAAGCATGATCCTCCACCTCAACGCCCTCGAGTCGGGCGCGGTGGCCCGGTCCGGCCCGGCCATCGCCGCGCTGCTCGGTGGCATCGAGGCCACGGCCGACGCGAACCTGCTCGCCGGTCTCAGGCTCCATCTCGACTGGCTGCAGTACCGTGCGAACTTCCGGGATCCGCTCATGGTGCGGCGCGCGTGCGACGAGCACGGCCGCTCGATCACGCTCGCCGAGATCGCGGTGGATCTCCGTCGTCTCACCGCGGAGAACGCGCGCGACGCGCTCCGCGAAGCGTTGACGCGGCTGACGGGGGACGACGCGGGCGAGCACGACGACGACGTCAGGCTCGAGGACTGGACGCCGCTGCGCGGCAGCATCGTGTGGCGCTTCAACGACCTGTTCTGGAAGCGCCTCGGCGACTGGGAGCAGGCGTCCGGACGCGGCTTCGAGGCCGCGCTGCCGAGCGGCCGCTCCGACGCGCACCAGCCCGACTCCATCGCCGACTCCGTGGCGGAGTTCTGGACGCTGCTCCGTGAGCTCGACAAGCGCGGTCAGCTGCCCGCCGAGATCTTCGCCCTCGAGATCGGCGTCGGCACGGGCGGCCGCGCCGCGCTCTGGCTCGATCGGTTCCGCGCCCTCGACGAGGCTCGCGCCACCGGGTACTACCCACGCCTGCGCTTCCTGCTCGGCGACTACGCGATGCCCACGCTCGACCGCGCCCTCGCCGCCGTGGCGGCGCACCGCGATCTCGTCAGCGTGATCGCCATGGACGCGCTGAACCCGCTCAAGACACTCTCGTTCCTGCGCTACAAGATCCTCAACATCCACCTCACCAACGTCTACGACAACCTGGCCGTCGACGAGCTCGTGCGACGGGACGGCCGGCTGTACGTCGTCGACGTGCGCGCGCGGCTGCCCGCAGACGCGGCGGCGCGCATCGCGGCCGCGTGCGGGCTCACGCCGGCACGGCTCGCCGCCGCGGTGGAGATGCTGCTCGACGTCGGACCCGAGGCGCTCGGCGAGCGTGCGCGCGGAGCCGCGTTCTGGCGCGCGACCTGGGAGGCGCTGCGTCTCGACGAGCGGCTCCGCGCGCTGCCCAGCCTGGCCGAGGCGCCGCTCCCGCCCGGTCTGCGAGAGCAGCATCTGGAAGATCTGCTCGCCGCCGCCCCCGACGACGTGCGCTTCCAGCTCTCGTGGGGCGCCGCGCAGAGCTTCGTGAACACGCTGCCCCTGCTGCATCCGCGCGGCTACCTGCAGGTGCAGGACATCTTCGTCACCTCGATGGGCGAGTACCGGATGGGCTTTCGCGGACCGGGCAAGCTCGATGGCTCGGTGGTGAACTGGGTGAACGGTCCGCTCCTGCGCGCCGTCGCGGCCCGGGCCGGCTACGACGTGCACTTCGCGCCCTTTCACTACCGCCCGGGGTCACGCACCTCGACGCTCTACACGACCCAACGCGAGTGAGGAGTCCCATGCTGACCACCGCCGTCGTCGGCAGCTATTCGCTCCCGGGCTGGCTCGAGCGAGCCAAGAACGACTTCCTGCGCCGGCGTGTCACCCGTCACGATCTCGACGAGATGCACGACGCCGCCATCAAGGCCGCCATCAAGGACCAGGAGACGGCCGGCGTCGACGTGGTCACGGACGGCGAGCTGCGGCGCGACAACATGATCGACTACTTCGCCGAGCGCCTCCCCGGCGTCGAGGTCGACCACGCCTCGAAGACGGACCACTACGACTTCTACGACAGCGTGGTGCGCGGGCGTCTCGCCACCGGACCGCTGGGCCTCGTGGCGGACTTCCGCTTCCTGCGCCGGTTCACCGAGCGTCGCGTCAAGGTGTCGGTCACCGGGCCGCACTCGCTCGTCAAGCGCATCCGCAACGAGCACTATCCCTCCGAGGCCGCTTTCGCGCTCGACATCGCGCGGGTGATGAACGTCGAGCTGCGCGAGCTCGCGCGCGCCGGCGCGACCGATCTGCAGATCGACGAGCCGTACTACTCCGGCTTCCCCGAAGACCTGTCGTGGGCCGTCGCGGCTGTGAACGCGCTCGTGGACGGCGTCGACGCGCGCATCGCGCTCCACGTCTGCTACGGCAATCGCTACGGCAAGCCGTCGTGGGAAGGCAGCTATCGCTACCTCTTCCCCGCCGTGCTCGCGGCGCGCGTCCACGAGCTGGTGCTGGAGTTCGCGCGACGGGGCGAGGACGACGTGGCGCTGTTCCAGGAGTTCGCGCCCCCGTTCTCGCTCGGCCTGGGCGTGATCGACGTCAAGAGTCACGAGGTCGAGTCGCCCGCGGTCGTCGCCGAGCGCATCCGGCAGGCGGCGAAGATCGTGGCGCCCGAGCGGCTGACCGTGAACCCGGACTGCGGGCTCGTGCACCTGCCGCGCGACGCCGCCTTCGCGAAGCTCTGCGCCATGGTGGAGGGCACGCGCATCGTGCGTCGGGAGCTCGGCGCGTGAACGCGTTGGCGGCGGCCCTCGCCGAGGGCCGCTTCTGCTACGTCGTCGAGCTGGTGGCCTCGGCGCTCACGCGCGAGTGGCGCGTGCTGGAGGTGGCCGCGCGGCTCGCGCGCGTGCCGCACGTGGTGGCGGGCAGCATCACGAGCTACGCGGGCGGCGCGCTCGGTCACGATCCGCTGCGCGTCGGCACGGCCGCCCGCGCGCGCGGACTCACGCCCAACGTCCACCTGACCTGCGTCAGCCAGGACCGCGCCGGCCTCGAGAAGACGCTCGAGGACATGCACGCGCTCGGCGTCCACAACGTGTTCGCCCTCACCGGCGACTACCCGCGCGCGGCCGGCCCCGACGCGACGTCGGCGCCGTCCGCGGTCTTCGATCTGGACTCCGTGCAGCTCGTCCGCATGATCGCTGACCTCAAGGCCCGCGGGATGCCATTTCACACCGCGGTCGCCGTCTCGCCGTTCAAGTACGTCGAGGCCGACTGCGTGTACCAGTACCTGAAGCTGGAGAAGAAGATCGCCGCGGGCGCCGACGTCGCCATCACGCAGGTCGGGTGGGACGCCGCGAAGTTCGCCGAGCTGAGGAATTACGTGAAGGCGCGCGGCCTCCGGATCCCGCTCCTCGGCAACGTCTACGTGCTCGGACCGAAGGCGGCCGAGAAGATGGCCGGCGGCCAGCCGCCCGGCTGCTGGGTCTCGCCGGAGCTACTCGCGGCCGTGCGAGCCGAGAG
>JBKPPN010000131.1:0-7217 GCA_046733575.1 Candidatus Methylomirabilota bacterium
ACTGCGGAGGACTGACCCTTCGTGGGCGTTGCGGGCGCGGTGGTGGGACGGGCGACGGGGGACAGGCCATCTGACACGACCGTTGGCGGCTTCGGCCTTCCGCGGAGCGTTCCCAGTCGCGACGATCGCGACATCGCGCTCGTTGGCGGGGAACGGTCACCCGGGCTCCGTTCCCCGTCACCCGCCCCGCCACCGCGGGATCACGCAAGCGAGGCTCGGCGTGCGTAGCCGCGCCGGCCTCGATCAGAAGCCGAGCGCTTTGACCTCGGCGCGGAAACGGGCCACGTTGGTGAGCTTGATGTCCTCGTAGCCGCGGATCAGATCGGGCAAGGTCGCCAGCTTGACGGCTCGGTCGTGGGTCTCCGGCGTGAGCGTGGCGAGGACGCGGTCGATGAGCGCGGTGTACTCGCCGGGGAGAGCGCGCTCGACGCGACGGACCTTGGCGTGACGGAACGGATCGAGGGCCGTGCCTCTGAGTCCGCGCATGGAGACGAGGAGGCGGAAGGCGCCGTCGAACCAGCGGCCGAGCTTGAGCTTGCGGGACCAGCCCAGGGCGCGAAGCATCGGCGGGTGCAGGTTGTACTGCACGGTGGCGCCGCCCGGGAAGGTATCGGCGAGGGCCTGCGCGACCTCGGGCTTCAGGTGCAGGCGGGCCACCTCGTACTCGTCCTTGTAGGCCATCAGCTTGAAGAGGTAGCGGGCCACCGCTTCGCTCAATCGGCGCTCGCCGGGCATCGCCGCTTCCTCCGCGGCTGCCACGCGCGCGACGTAGTCGACGTAGCGGCGGGCGTAGGCGAGGTCCTGGTAGTCGATCAGCTCCGGCACGCGGATCTCGAGGAGCCGGCGGAGCTCGCCCGTCGCGGCCACGCGATCGACGAGCGCATGCGCCTCCGCGCCGAGCTCGGGCGCGACCTCGACGGCGCCGACGCGACGCGGGCGGATCGACGTCACCCACGCCGGATCCGCGACGTAGAGACGACCGGCCCGGAACGCCTGCGTGTTCATGGTGACCGACACGCCGTTGATGCCGATGGCGGACTCGATGGCGGCGGCGCTCACGGGCAGCGCGCCCGCCTGGTAGGCGGCCCCGAGCAGCAGCATGTTGGCGGCCATGTGGTCGTCGAAGAGCTGCTGGGCCAGCGTCATGGCGTCGACGAAGACGTTCTCGTCCTTGCGCGTGAACCGGTTGATCGACGTGGCGAGCCCGCCGCTGTCGGGGAAGTGGACGTCGGGCGATGACACCATCGCGCCCGTGGGCACCTGGGCCGTCGAGATCACCGCGATGGTCTTGTCCGCGCGCGCGTGCTCCAGGTTGTCGGGCGTGGTGGCGACGAGCACGTCGAAGCCGAGGTAGAGATCGGCTTCGCCCATCGCAATCTTGTTCGACGCCTCCTGCGGCTCGTCCGAGATCTTGAGATGCGAGACGACGGGGCCGCCCTTCTGGCTCATGCCCGTCTGGTCCAGGCCACGCACGTGCCGTCCTTCGAGGAGCGCCGCCGTGCCGAGAATCTGGTTGATCGTCACCACGCCGGTGCCGCCGATGCCCATCATGAAGACGTTGGCGTCGCGGGGCACGCGCAGGACGGGCTCCGGCAGCGGCCGGTCGACGACGAACGTCTTGCGCTCCTTCCCTGCGACGGGCTTCGGCACGACGGTCAGGAACGAGGGGCAGTCGCCCTTCAGGCACGAGTAGTCCTTGTTGCACGACGACTGGTGGATCTGCGTCTTCCGCCCGAACTCCGTGTCGACCGGCTGCACCGAGAGGCAGTTGGACTTGACGCCGCAGTCGCCGCAGCCCTCGCACACCGCCTCGTTGATGAAGACGCGGAGCGCGGGCTCGGGGAGCTTGCCGCGCTTGCGCAGCCGGCGCTTCTCCGCCGCGCACCGCTGGTCGTAGATCAGCGCGGTCACCCCGGGCGTCTCACGGAGCACGCGCTGCGCCTCGTCGAGCCGGTCGCGGTGCCACACCTCGACCTCGTCCGCCCAGTGAGTGTCGCGCGGGTATTTATCCGGCTCGTCCGTGACGACGATCGTCTTCTTGACGCCTTCGGCGTCGAGCCAGCGCGTCACCTCGGGGACCGGCATGGCGCCCGCGGCGTCCTGCCCGCCCGTCATGGCGACCGCGGAGTTGTAGAGGATCTTGTACGTGACGTTGGTTCCCGCCGCGACGGCCTGTCGGATGGCGAGCGAACCCGAGTGGAAGAACGTGCCGTCACCCAGGTTCTGGAAGATGTGCGGCGTCTCCGTGAACGGGGCCATCCCGACCCACTGCGCGCCCTCACCGCCCATGTGGGTGATGCCGTACGTGTTGCGGTTCATCCCGAGCGCCATGCCGTGGCAGCCGATGCCCGCCGCCGCCATCGATCCCTCCGGCACGCGCGTCGAGGTGTTGTGCGGGCAGCCCGAGCAGAAGAACGCCTGTCGCGCGAGCGTGAGCGGCGCGGGACGGTTGTGCAGGGACTCCAGCAGCGCCACGCGCGCGGTGATCGCGCTGGAGGAGATGCGACGCTCCAGCCGCGCGGCGACGATCTGCGCGATGCGGTCGGCGTCGAGCTCGCCGTGGGCGGGAACGAGGGGCTGGCCCTCGAGGTCGCGCTTGCCCACCACGTGCGGGCGCTCGCTCTGGTTGTAGAGGATCTCGCGGATGAACATCTCCACGAACGAGCGCTTCTCCTCGACGACGAGGATCTCTTCCAGCCCGCGCGCGAACTCGCGCACGATGCCGGGCTCCATCGGGAAGAGCATGCCGATGCGGAGGAGGCGGATGCCGTGACGGCGCAGCTCGGCGTCGTCGAGACCGAGCTCGCGCAGGGCCTCGCGGAGGTCGTAGTAGGTCTTGCCCGGCGCAGCGATGCCCAGCCAGGCGTTCGGTGTGGGGACGGTGATGCGGTTCAGTCCGTGCGCGGCGGCGAAGGCGCGCGCCGCCTCCAGACGGCCGTAGTGGATGTCGCGCTCCATCTCGAGACCGTACGGCGGCAGCAGCATCATGTTCTGCGACGTCGCCCACGGCTTGCCGTTGTAGAGGAACCCGGGATCGACGATGCGGACGCGGTCGGGCGAGACCTCGGCGGTGCCGATCTCGTCGGCGATGTTCGTCACGATCTTCACGCCCACCCAGAGGCCCGAGTAGCGCGAGAGCTCGAAGCCCAGCCGGCCGAAGTCGAGGATTTCCTGGACGGTGCCGGGGAACAGCGTGGGGAACTGCGCGTCGTAGAGGGCGATCTCGGAGTGCGTGGGCAGCGTGGAGGACTTGGAGATCGGGTCGTCGCCCGCCAGCGCGAGCACGCCGCCGTACTTGCCCACGCCCGCGAAGTTGGCGTGCTTGAAGATGTCGCCCGTGCGGTCCACGCCGGGGCCCTTGCCGTACCAGATACCGAGCACGCCGTCGTAGCGCGGCTTCGGGAACAGATTCGCGAGCTGACTGCCGTAGACGGCGGTGGCGCCGAGGTCCTCGTTGACGCCGGAGACGAACACGACGTCGTGCTCGCGCAGCAGGTCGGGGTTGCGCTCCAGCGTGACGTCCAGCCCGCCGAGGGGCGAGCCGCGGTAGCCGGAGATCAGCGTGGCGGTGCGGATGCCGCGACGCTTGTCGGCGCGGTGCTGGTCGAGGGGCACGCGCACGAGCGCCTGGATGCCGGAAAGGAAGATCACGCCCTCTTCCTGTCGGTACTTCGCATCCAGCGAGAAGTCGTGCTTGGTCGTCATGCCTCTCCCCCGCATGAGATCGCTACGGTGTGCACGTATGATACGGGCGCTTCCGGAGCGGCGCAAACCTGGAGGGCGTGATGACGCTCGACATCTCGATCATGATCGAAGGACAGGAGGGCCTCACGTGGTCGCGGTGGGAGCGCCTCGCCGCGACGGTGGAGGGACGCGGACTGCACGGCCTCTACCGCTCGGACCACCTCACCGGGCTCTTCGGGCATCCCGAGCGCGACTGCCTCGACACGTGGGCCTCGCTCGCCTGGCTCGCCACCGCCACGCGGCGCATCCGGTTCGGTCCCCTCGTGTGCCCGCTCACGTTCCATCACCCCGCCATCCTGGCCAAGCACGCCAGCGCGCTGAGCGAGTGCTCGGGCGGTCGCTTCGACCTCGGCATCGGCGCGGGCTGGCACGAAGGCGAGCACCGGATGTTCGGCATCCCCTTTCCGCCCCTGAAGGAGCGCCTCGATCGCCTGGAGTGCGGCGCGCGGGCCATCGTCGCGCTCCGAGGCGAGACGCCGGTGACGCTGCCGCAGCCGTACTACGCGCTCGTCGACGCCCAGACGTCGCCGCGGCCGTCGCCGCCGACGCCGCTCGTGATCGGGGGACGTGGAGAGAAGCGCACGCTGCGCATCGTGGCCGCGTTCGCCGACGAGTGGAACGTGACGCGCGTGACGCTCGACGAGTACGCCGAGCGCCGGCGCCTCCTCGGGACGTACGCACGCGACGTCGGCCGTGACGTGTCGCGGCTCGGGAGCTCGCTCATGCTGCCGTTCATCGTCGGCGAGCAGGCGAGCGACGTGGCGCGCCGACTCGCCACCGCCACCGCGCTGTTCCCGCGGCTGCCGACGGACGAGGCGGCGTGGCGAGCGGGCGGCTTCCTCTTCGGATCCCCGGATCGTGTCGTGCGGGATCTGCGTGCGTGGGAAGCCGCCGGGGTCTCGCGTGTCATGCTGCAGCTGTTCGACATGGACGACGTCGACGCCGTCGAGCTCATCGCCCGTGACGTGGCGCCGCACTTCCGACCGTGACGCGCGTGGCGTGCTGCCAGAGACCGCGTCCGGCCTCCCGCGCCTCCCGCTCGAGCGACTCCAGCAGGGCCCGATGGCGAGCGTCGGGCGCCTGCCGCGTGACCTCGGCGTAGCCGCGCTTGACCATCTCCGCGTTCGCCATCGTGTCGCCGACCCAGACGTACGCGAGGAGCCGCCGGTAGCCGTCGCGCCGCTCGCGGTCGAATTCGAGCCGCACCTGTCGTCCCGAGACGAGGTCGACGTTGATGCGACGAGCGGCGTCGCCGGCAGCGGGCCCGTGCGCGAATCCGGGCGCGTGCCGCGGCTCGTGCCCTCGCGCCACGCGCGCGTGAGGTCCTCGGCGATGAGGCACCTCGGGCGCGTTCACGCCGAGGTACCGGACTTTCTCGACGGTGTTCCCGAGGCGGACGTGGATGGTGTCGCCGTCCACGACGTACACGACGGTGCCGGTGGGCGACGCTCCCGCTGCGCCATGATGACGAGAACCGGCGCCCATCGTGAGGAGCGCGACGAGGACCAGGGGTGAGAGCGATCGCACAAGTTCCACGCTCGCAGCGTGGCCCCGCGACGGTCAATGCCGCGAATCCAAGACGGCGTCGCGACGGCGGACCGCGACGTCAGGACGGATGCAGCCGGCGGAGCGCGCGGGCGGCGGCGCGGGCTTTCTTCGAGGGGCGGCGCGGGTTGCCGCTCTTGCGGGCGGGCCCATCGTCGACGTCGTCGTCCTTGTCCGCCAGGCCGGGATCGGCCGGCGCGGCTCCCGCCGCCGCGCCGGCCGCAGCCGACTCCGCGGTGACGCGGGCGCGCTCGACGAACGTCGCGGCGTCGACCACACCCGACTGCGCTCGCCCGGCCGCGTGCGCGATCCTGCGATCGGACGTGACGACCACGGCGCCCGCGCGAAAGCGTTCCGCGAGCCGGATCACCACGTCGTCAGCCGTCTCGGGCGGACGCGAGAAGAGCACGGTAACCCGTCCGCCCCCGGGCAACGCCTCGCCGCGACGCGCGCCGTCGAAGACGACCGTGAAGTCGTCACGCGACCGCCGCGCGAGCGCGGCGACCAGATGCACGAGGGCACGCCGGCCCGCTTCCAGACTGACGGACTCTTTCGCTCGCAGGTCGGGATCGCGGCGAATGACGTTGTAGCCGTCGATGAGCCAGCGCACCCACGCAGTATACTGACGCGGTGAACGCGACCCTCCGCACCTTCGACAGCTACGCCGTCGGCGAACGCCACGACTATCTGCGCACCGTCAGCGAGGGGGACGTGACCGACTTCGCCCGCGTCTCGGGCGACGACAACGCGCTGCACCTGGACGAAGCGTTCAGCCGTCGCACGCGCTTCGGCGGCCGCGTGGCGCACGGCGCCCTGTCCTTCGGCTTCATGGCTGCGTCCCAGACGCGTCTCGTGGGCGCGGGCATCATCTGGATCGGCGCCAGCGTCCGCTTCACCGCGCCTGTTCGCATCGGCGACCAGGTCACCACCACCACGGAGATCGTCGACATCGTCCCCGACAAGCGGATCCTGCGCGTCCGCTGCACGAGTCGCCTCGCCGACGGCACCGTGGTGATGGAAGGCGAGTCGACGGTGAAGCACTTGCGGGAGGTGGCGAGCTAACCCGGTCCCCTTCAGCGGGCCTCCGCGCGCGGACGGAGCGGCAGGGGCCAGGAGCGCCGGGCGAGGAAGCGGTCGATGCCGGCGTGGCCGTCCTCGGACGCGACGAGGCGGCCGAACTCGCGCGCCTCGAAGGCCAGGCCGCGCTCGATTCCCTCGGTCAGTCCGGTGCGCACGGCGTCGATGATGGCGCGCGCGGGCGCCGTCCGCGGGACGGCCTCGTGGTGGGCGAGCACGCGCGCGATCTCATCAGCGCGCTCGACGTTCGGGAAGGCGACCGTCGCGCGCTGCACCAGGGGTGACCACGTGGCCACGCGGCGCTCGCCCGTCGCGATGGCGCGCGCGACGCCGAGCGCGTGCGACACGGCGTCGGCGGGCGCCACCTCGTCGACGATCCCGAGCGCGAGCGCCGCCGCGGGCGGACGGCGCCGACCGTCGAGCAGCATCGTCATCGCGGCCACCAGCGCGGGATAGAGCTGTCCGCCCATCGCCGCGGCCCGGCGTGCCGCCAGCCGCGGCAGCATCTGCGTCCCGCCGAAGCCGGGAATGACGTGGAGGTTGATCTCGGGCTGCCCGAACTCGGCCCGCGCACCGGCCACACGATACGCACACGCCATCTGCAGCTCGTTGCCGCCGCCCAGCGCGTACCCGTCCACGGCCGAGATGAACGGCGGCCGCGACGAGCCGATCCGCGTGAAGAGCCGCTGCGCGAGCGTGGCCATCGCCGTCACCTCGCTCGCGCTCGCGAACGCGCGCAGCTGCCGGATGTCGGCGCCGGCCACGAACAGCGATCCCCCGCCCGTGAGCACGGCGGCGCGCAGTCCGGGCTCGGCGTCGAGCGCATCGAGGGCTCGCTCGAGATCCTCGAG
>JBKPPN010000132.1:0-7454 GCA_046733575.1 Candidatus Methylomirabilota bacterium
GTCCTGGGCAGCCTGTACGCGCTGCTTCGCGAGCACGTGCGACGTCACGGGCTCGGCGAAGTGCTGCTCGCTCCCATCGACGTGATCCTGAGCCCGATCACGGTCCTGCAGCCCGATCTCGTCTACATCGAATCCGCGCGACGGTCGATCATCACGGATCGCGCGATCGAGGGGCCGCCCACGCTGGTCGTCGAGATCCTGTCGCCGTCGACCACCGCCCGCGATCGCGGGATCAAGCAACGGCTCTACGGCCAGTACGCGGTGCCGTTCTCGTGGATCGTGGACGCGGAGCGCCGGACGATCCAGGCCTACCGGCTCGACCGCGACTCGTACACCCTGGTCGCGACGTTCGACGCGAGCGCCGCGCGTCCGCTGCCGCCGCTGCCCGATCTGACCCTCGACGCCGCCGTCGTGTGGAGCTGACGACTCAGTCGAGCCAGTCTTCTTCCTTGAGCTTCCTCGGCAGGTAGGTCTTGGTCAGGTAGCGGAAGTCCTTGTTGGCGAGGGCGTCGAGCTCGTACTTGAGCCCGCTGCCCAGCATGCGCTTGATCTCTTCCTGCCACGGCTTCTTCTGGAACCACCGGTAGCGCAGGAGCTCCTTGGCTCGACCGATGTCCTTCTCGTTGAGCTTGATGCCGACGTTGCGCGGTAGCCCGTAGTGGTCGGGATCGGCGCTCGACAGTCCGAGGAACTTCGCCTTGGGAATGGCCATGCGCTCGCTCTCGAAGGCCAGGTTGATCGAGCCCTGCTTGACGACGGAGTAGATGTAGTACCCCCAGGGATCGTTGTCGACGAGGACGTAGACGGGCAGCGTGTACTCCTCGTGCAGGCGACGGGCGAGGCGACGCACGCCGCGCGGCGGCTGGCCGTTCCCCGTCAGCAGCACGCAGTTGTAGCGGCGCCAGAACTTGTCCTCGGAGAGGCGGTTCCACTGCGTGCCCTTCTCGACGAGCAGCACGAAATCGGCGGTGCAGCGACGGATCTGGATGTACTCCGGCTCGACGATCGACGGCACGGAGTAGCCGCCCTTGCCGAGCCGCGCGCAGTTCACCGTGTCGCCGTCGTCCACCAGCACGAGCGGTCCCACCACGCTGCCGGCGTTCTCCGCGCGGACATGCAGTTCCTCGCGCAGGGCGGCGAGGGCGACTTCCAGGTCCTCGATGAGGGGGTCGGACTCGTTCTGGCCGTCGAAGGTGTTCTCGTGCGAGCCCTTCATCGTGTGCTTGGTGCGGTAGTAAATCTCGCGGAGCGACGTGGTGAGGTTGGCGCGCTGCAGCTCGGCGAGCGCGTCGGCCACGAGCACCGTCTGCATGAACTTCTTCGCCATGCCGACGTTGAAGAAGGTGCGCTCCTGCTTGCGCCTGCCCATCTCGATGATGCCGCGCTTCTCGTTGAAGTTGACGTTGGCGAGGCTGCGGATGGGGATGGTCAGCGTGGGGTCCTTGCTGCGCTCGGCCGCGGTGATGACGGTGTCCGCCACGCCGACCAGCTTCTTCTCGACGACTCCGTTGCTCTTTGCCTTCGCCATGGTTCGTCTATCTCTTCTTCCTGCGCGGCTTCGTCGTGGCCCGGGTCTTCGTCGTCGCCTTCGTCTTCGTCGCGCCACGCTTCGTCCGCGTCGCCGCCGCGGACGCGTGCTTCCGCGTCTTCGCGCCCTTCACCGCCGGAGCGGCCTCGGGCAGCGAGGGTTCGGGCTGCGGACCCTCGGCCGGTCCCACGTCGACGGCGGGCACTTCGGGGGCGGCCCCTTCCGTCCCCTCCGGCGTCACGATGATCGAGTGCGGCAGGCCCTCGGGCCCGCCGTCGCGTCCCAGGATCTCGTCGGTGCGCGCGCCGCCCGTGCGCTTGGCCGCGATCTTCTGGAGCTGCTGCTTCAGCTTCTCCGTCGACAGCTTCCCCAGCTTGAGCCGACCGCACGCCTCCGCGACTTCCTCGATGTAGAGCTCGAAGATGTTGCGACGGCGAAACTCGCTCTTCGCCCGCTCGCGACGGCGCAGGAACACGCCGAGGCGCCGGCCGCACTCCTGGAGCGCGAGCTTGATCTCCTTGCGGATCTCGTCGTAGTCGGCGATGGCTTCCTTCGACTCGCTGGTGAACGGCACCCAGACCGACGCCATGTGGACGAAGATCACCATCGGTCCCGCGGGCAGGGCGCCGCGCGACTGTGCCACGCCGTAGTTGCGCCACGCCGTCTCCAGGACCGCCTTGAACGTCGCGCAGGCCGACTGCTGGTAGAGCAGCGGCACCCGGTTGGCGTAGCGGATGACGCGGGCCAGCTCGGCGTCGTCGTCACGCTGCTCGCCCTCCGCCAGCGGCGCGGCGGGCGCTTCCACCGGCGCGCCGGCCTGCTCCGGCGCCTTGCCGAAGGCGAGGCCGGCCTCGATGACGAACGGGTTGCCGCGATACACCGACGGCGGACGCGTCACCGCGGTGTAGAACTCGCCCTTGATCTGCTTGTAGAGGCCGTGGAGGATCGCCTTCTCGCCGATGGGCGAGATGCAGTTCGAGGGCGGCGCCATGATCTTCGTGGTCTGGATGGCCTTGTAGAGCGCCTCCGCGTCCTCGCCGTGCAGCGTGCGCGGTCGCGTGTCGGGCGAGAGCTTCGCCGTCTTGCAGATCTCCTCCGCGACGGCGGACGACACGCGACTGAAGTCGGCGGCGAGGAAGCCGGCCAGCGTGGTGCTCCGGGTGTCCTGCAGCATCCGGAGCAGCACGCCGAACTCGATGCCGTAGGGATGCGGCTTGATCTCGCGTGGCTGGGGCGGGAGCTCCTGGATCGTGCGCGGGAACTCGCGCGTCTCGCCCTCGGGCGTGCGGTAGACGAGCTTCACGTGCGGATTCGCGATGGCCGTCTGCTCGAGGTACTCGTCCACCGAGGCACGGCCCTTCTGGTAGCGCCCCTCGATCTCGAGCATCACCTGCGTGCCGCGCGGGGGATCCCACTCGATCTTCTTGCTCTCGAAGATCCGTGGCTCGTTCTTCTTGGTGTCGATGGACACCTCGAAGAAGTGCGCGGCCGCCTTCGGACCGGTGCGCGAGATGATCTGCACCGGCTTGCCCGTCGTGAGCTGCGCGTACATGCCGGCGGCCGAGATGCCGATGCCCTGCTGACCGCGGCTCATGCGCAGGCGGTGGAACTTCGACCCATACAGGAGCTTGGCGAAGATGGGCGGGATCTGCTGGCGCACGATTCCCGGCCCGTTGTCCGTCACGGTGACGCGAAAGCGCGTGGCCTGGCTCACCGGGATGGAGACGCCATTCGTCGGCACGACCTCGACGGCGACGGTGACATCGGGCAGGATCCCGGCTTCTTCCGACGCGTCCAGCGCGTTGTCGACGGCTTCCTTCACACAGGTCAGCAGCGCTTTCCTGGGATTGTCGAAGCCGAGCAGGTGGCGATTCTTGGTGAAGAACTCGGAGACCGAGATCTCCCGCTGGCGGGCGCCCATCTCCACGGCGGATACGACGGTGGCCATGTCCTCCTTGATATCAGACCCGTGCGTCTGGGCCGGCGTTCTATATCACTGTACTATCGGGCGCCGTCCAGCCCGGCGGTTCCCACGCCCGGGCGCCTATAATTGCCGCCGCGCCGGAATCAGACGCACAGAGCGGGAGACGACGCCCTGCCGTTCGAGGCCGACCGATCTCGCATCATCGCCCGCATGACCCGCGGGACAGCCGCGACATGCACGAGGCGACACGCGAGGGACAGCCCATCGAGCGACGGACCGCGGTGCGGAGCAACCGCGGTGCGCCTACTTCTGGTCATGCCGAGCTCGACGCGAACCGCCTCGACCGGGCGACGGCGCGGCTGCCGGCCGCACCGTGGCCCGTGGCGCTATGATCCACGCACGGCTCGGCCGTACATCTCTTTCCGTGGAGGGCCTAGTGGATCGCTACACGAAGATCGTCCTGACCGTGATCGCCGTCGCGCTCGTCGCCATCGCGGTACGCCCGTGGTGGTCCTCGTCGAATGCGCTGTCGTCCGTGTCGCCGGCGACGGCGGAGGCGCAGGGCGTGGCGAAGTACGAGGTCACCGTGCCGAAGGACTGGGGGAAGTTCGTGGCCTTCAGCAACAACAACCTGCTGCTCGAGGGGGCGGACAAGACCATGCGCATCGTCGATGTCGAGGGCAAGGCGCCGGAGTACCCGAAGGTCAAGGTTCTGATCCACTGGCAGTAGCGGGCGGTACCTGGCGGTAGGTCGCGGTACCGCTCTCGTCGCGCGCGCTTCAGCGGGGGGCGTCGAGGGGCGGCGAGGGGGGACGGGCTTCTGACCACGACCGTCTGTGGCTTCGGTGGATCGTCGCAGGAGTTCCCATTCCGAGGGGCGGCGGCGTTGGTCTCCGTGTGCGGGAAACGGGTCGGTCAGCCCGTCCCCCTTCGCTCTTCCGCCCTCGACGCGGTTTACGGTGAGTCGCGCGACGCCGCAGGGCGGCGCGCGACGGACGGCTCGCGTGTCCGCCCGGCTCGCTGCCGACATGTCGCGGTCAGACGGACGATGGGTAGGTTTCGGCGGGTTCGGTGGTGTCCCAGTCGGTGGTGCGATCGAGGGGATGGACGGCGTGGGTTTCGTCGAAGTGGAGGATGGCGTCGAACTGGTTGGCGAGATCGGCGTTGAAGTAGTGGCTTTGGCGTTCGGTCTCGGGGCGGTAGACGACGCCGATGGCGCGTTCGAGGCGCGGGCCGCGTAAGGCGCGCGCGACGTGGTCGTCGGATCCCCAGGTGAGAAGAAAGCGGGGGAGCGCGGCGGTGTGGAAGAGGGCTTCGTAGCTGCCGGGAAGCGCGGGGCGCACGGTGCGCTGGCGGGCGGGATGGTCCCAGTCGGAGGCGGCGGTCACGGTGCCGTGATGGGTGGTGAAGCCGATCAGCATCGTGTCGCGCGGATGGAGCCCGCGCACGAGCTGACCGACGTTCAGCTCGCCGCGCTCGGCCATCTCGGTCGCGCGCGCGTCACCGAGGTGCGAGTTGTGCGCCCACACGACGATGCGTGACGAGGGGTCGCGACGCTCCAGGTGCTCGAGGATCGCCTGGAACGTGTCGACCATGTGACGGTCGCGCAGGTTCCACGACGAGACGTCGTCACGGAACATCGCCCGGTAGTACGCCTCGGCGTCCTTCACCACGCGCGCATTCTGCGTCGCGTCCAGCACCGCGTCGGCCGTCAGGTGGCCATCGCGGGTGCGCGCCTCCGCGGCCATGCGCGAGAGCTCGACGAGCTGCGCGATGCTCTCGTCCCGGCACGACGCGCTCAGCCCCGCGCCGGCGAGGAAGCCGTACGCTTGCCCGTCGTTCCTGAAGTGGTCGAAGCAGGCGTAGCGCCGGCGAGCGCGCGCGGCCGCCTCGGCGTCGACGCGATCGAGGTACGTGACGACGGCCTCCATCGACGCGTGCAGGCTGTAGAGGTCGAGGCCGTAGAAGCCGACCTTGGCCTCGGACGGTGCACGCGCGTCGTTGTAGCGGCGCACCCACTCCACGAACTCCAGCACGTCGGTGTTGCGCCACATCCAGCTCGGGAAGCGACGGAAGTCGCCGAGCGCCTCCGCGGCGCTCGTGTCGTCGCCCACGCCGCGCACGTAGCGGTTGACGCGGGCGGCATCGGGCCAGTCCGCCTCGGCGGCGACGGCGAGCACGCCCCGCGTCTCGATCAGCCGTTGCGTGATGCGGGCGCGCTCGCGGTAGAACTCGTGCGTGCCGTGTGACGCCTCACCGAGCAGGACGAAGCGCGCCTGGGAGATCCAGTCGACCAGCGCCTCGTCGTCGCCCACGGGCTGGATGGCCCGATGCACGACCTCGGGCAGCGCCTCTCGAAGCGTCCGCGCCATACCTGTGTCGAGAAGGCGCCGCCGCGCGTGCAGCGGCGCCGCTTCGTTCACGCCGCGCGGTCGCTGCCCTGCTGGCCCGTGCCCTGCTGAGAGCCCTGCGCGCTCCCGCTCTGTCCGGCGCCACTGCCTCCGGTGTTGATCGGGATCTGTCGCGCGTTGCTCCGCTGCTGGCGCTTGGAGAATTTCAGCGACAGCACGCCGTTCTTGTACGAGCTCTCGCACTGATCGGGGTCGACGTTCTCGGGGAGCACGAGCTGCCGATAGAACGACGAGTAGCGTTCCGTCCGCCCGCCGTCCGTCTCCTGCTGTGACTGCGACTCGCCGCTGATCGTCAACACCTCGCCCTCGAGCTCCACCTTGAGGTTGTCGGGATCGATGCCGGGCAACTCGGCCACGAGCTCGAGGGCGTTGCCGGTGTCGCGCATCTGCACGCGCGGCACACGGACCGATGGACCGCCCTGACCGACCTCGCCGCGGGACGGCATGAGCGCGTTGAAGAGCGAGGTTCCGAAGAAGTCCCGCTGCATGCGCTCGAAGAGCGAGTCGAACAGCGAGAACGGATCCTGGTACTGCCGGGTGGAGAGACCGCGCTCGCCCTCGGACGTCGTCATCGACGTCGACTCACGCTCGCCCTGACGTCTGCTCTGCTGATTCGCCATGATGGCTCCTTCCTCCATGTCTGATGGCCTCGGTGCGGGTCGTTTGTCCCAGTGTCGGCCCGCGGAGGTGTCCGCGCGTCCGGAAGGCGTGCCCCGGCGGCCCGGCGCCACACGATGCGCAGCGTGGAGGTGGAGGCGGGCGAGGCGGCCTGGCTGCGCCGCCGGCGCCCGCGGCTGGGGGGGCGTCGAGCCGCCCCCTTGACGGTCAACCCTTGCGGAACTTGCTGACGATGTCGCTCGCGAAGCGCTCCAGCTGGCCCAGGTCGTAGTCGCACGTCGCCAGCACCATGTCCTGGATACCGGCCCGCTCCAGATCGGTGATGCGCTCGACGATCTCGCGTGTGGTGCCGAGGAAGTACGACTCCTGGAGGTTCTCGAAGGTGCGGTGCGTGCCCATCACGCGCTCGATGACCGGCCGCTGGAGGGCGAGGGCCTTCTCGCGGTCGTTGGTGTCCACCAGATGCGTGAAGTTCAGGTGGCCCAGGCGAAGGTGCGAGGGGTCGAGGCCCTGCTCACGCAGGTACGTGCGAATCGCCGCGATGTCGTCCTTCACCATCTGCTGGCTCCCGGCCGCGCGCGCGAGCCAGCCGTCGGCGGCAGCGATGCGCGCCAGGACCGCGGGGTCGATGTAGGGCTTGTCCGGCGAGAGCGAGGTCTTGATCTTCGAGCCGCCGCCGACCCACAGCTCGGGAAAGCCCGGCAACGGGTCGATGCTCACGTGCTCGAACTGGTAGTACCGACCGTTGAAGCTGACGTCGCGCTGGGTGAGGAGCAGCCGCAGCGCGGCGATGATCTCGTCGGTGCGTCGCCCGCGCTGGCCGAGCTTCATCCCCAGCGTCTCGAACTCGCGCTGGTCCCAGCCGGGCCCCACGCCGAACACGAAGCGGCCGCCCGAGAGGTGGTGCAGCGTCTGGATCTCGCGGGCCAGCGTGACGGGATGGTAGTAGGGCAGGATGAGCACACCCGTCGCG
>JBKPPN010000133.1:0-4449 GCA_046733575.1 Candidatus Methylomirabilota bacterium
ACACCACGCGGCCACGGCCGTGCACGTCGACGTGCACGCGGAGCGGCGCGAGCGCGGCCAGCGCCTGGCGCAGTGTCTTGCCGCGCAGATCCGGCATGGCGCGGTCAGGCGTCGCGTCGTCGATCGGGGGGGTGATGCCGGCGAGGACCGGCTCGCGCGCCGGCGTGGCCGGGGCGTCAGGCGTCGCGGTCACGATCTGCACGCCCGGGACGTCGCGCGGCGGGACCTCGAGGTAGCGGAGCACCTCGCGGCCGATCCCGGCGAAAATGGGGGCGGCGGCCTCGCTGCCCCACTTCTCGTTCTTGGGCTCGTCGAGCATGACGAGCATCACCAGCCTCGGATCGTGCGCGGGCGCGTAGCCGACGAACGACAGCACACCGGGCGCGTGCGAGTAGCGTCGCGTGGCGGGATCGAGCTTCTGCGCCGTGCCCGTCTTGCCCGCCACCGCGTACCCGGGGATCGCAGCCGCGTGCCCCGTGCCCTGCTCCACCACGCGGGTGAGCATCGTGTTGAGCGTGCGCGCCGTCTCGGCCGAGATCACGCGCCGCGATTCCTTGACCGGGAATTCGCGGACCTCGCGACCGTCGGCGTCGACGATCGCCTTCACGAGCCGCGGCTGCATCAGGATGCCGCCGTTGGCCACCGCACCGACCGCAGCCACGAGCTGCACCGCGGTGACCGATATCTCCTGGCCCATCGACATCGTGGGCAGCGAGAGCGCCGACCACCGGCTCGGATCGCGGAGCAGACCGCGGCTCTCGCCGGGCAGTCCGAGTCCGGTGGGCTGACCGAAGCCGAAGCCGGTCATGTAGCGGTGATACCGGTCGGCGCCGAGCTGCAATCCGACCTTGATGACACCCACGTTCGACGATTGCTGGATCACCTCGGAGAATGTCATCCAGCCCTGCTTCTTCCAGTCGCGGATGCGGGTCTTGGCGATCGTGATCGCGCCGTTCTCGCCGTAGATCATGTCGTCCGGCTTGACCACGCCCTCCTCGATGGCGGCCGCGGCGAGGAAGATCTTGAACGTCGATCCCGGCTCGAACGGATCGGTGATGGCGCGATCGCGCAGCGCTTCCTTCGACGAGCTCGTGAAGACGTTGGGATTGAAGGTGGGGCGGATGGCGACGGCGAGCAGGTCCCCGGTACGCGGATCCATGACGATGGCCATGGCCGCCTTCGAGCCCGTGCGCCGGTACGCGGCGTCGATCTCGCGCTCGGCGACGTACTGGATGGTCGTGTCGATGGTGAGCTTGACGCCCGAGCCGGGCGCGGGCTCGCGGAGCACCCGGTGCGTCACCACGTCGCGACCGAGCGCGTCGCGTCCCACCACCGCTTTCCCCGGCGTGCCCTGCAGCGCCCGGTCGAAGGCGCGCTCCACGCCCTCCAGGCCGCCGTCGGCGCCCTCGAAGCCCACGAGGTGGGCGGCGAGCTCGCGGTTCGGATAGAGCCGCAGCGGTTCGGCGATGAGACCGAGCCCCGGCTCGCGCAGCGCGCGCACCTGCTCGGCCACCGCGGGCGGAAGCTTGCGGCGAATCCACACGAACGGCTTGTCGCTGGTGAGGAGCGCATGCAGGTCGCTCTCGCGCACGTCGAGCACACGCGCCAGTCGGTGCGCCACGCGCACGGGATCGCCGAGGCTCCGCGGCTGCGCGAAGAGGGAGTCGGCCGGCGTGGACGTGGCGAGGGCGGCGCCGTGCCGGTCGAGGATCGGCCCGCGCCGTGCGGGCAACGTCACGGCGCGGGAGTACTGGCGCTCCGCCATCTGGGCGAGGTCGCCGTGGCGGACGATCATCAGCCACCCCAGACGCGCAGTCACTCCCGCGAACGCGACGGCGAGGAGCGCCGCGAGCACGAGGGCGCGCGTCCGGAGCGGCGTCACGCGGGCATCACCGGATCTGGGCTTCCACGCGGGCCTGACGTGCGGCGGCCACGCCGCTGCCACCCGGAACGAACTCGCGCGCGAGCTTCACCTGCGCGGGGCTGGGCGTCGTCATGCCGAGCTGACGCGCGCGCTGCTCGAGCCGTCCCGGCGAGCGCATCGTGGCCAGCTCCACCTCGAGCTGACGGATGAACACGTCGGTCCGCGTACGCTCCGCGCGCAGCGCGTCCAGGCGGTACGCGAGGTGGACCTGCTCGATGCGGACGGCAACGACGCCCAGGGCGAGCGCCACCATCGCGACGGAGCAGCAGAGGAGCGCGACGGCGGACCGGCGCGCGCGGGGGTCCTGTTCACGGTGCAGTCTCTGTTGGGTCACGGCAGCCGCTCCAGCACGCGAAGCTTCGCGCTCCGGGCGCGGGGATTCGCCCGCACCTCGTCGTCCCCGGGCGTCAGGGGCGACGGCTCGACGACGGCGAACTCCCGGCCGGCGAGCCTCCGGAACGTGTGCTTCACGATGCGGTCTTCGCCCGAGTGAAACGCGATCACTCCCATCCGACCACCAGGTCCCAAGAGACGAGCGCCCCCTGGCAGCGCTGCTTCCAGCGCGCCGCGCTCGTCGTTGACGGCCATGCGCACGGCCTGGAACGTGCGCGTGGCGACGTGCACCGCCCCTGCTCGTCCGCGCTCGCGCACCGCGGCGGGCAGCGCGCTCTGCACCGCGGCGACGAGATCACTCGTCGTGCGGAGGGCGCGCCGGCGAACGATGGCGCGCGCGATGCGACGAGCGTGACGCTCGTCGCCGTACTCGAAGATCACGCGCGCGAGCTCGGCCTCGGGCAGCGTGTTGAGGAGATCGGCCGCCGTGCGCGGCGCGGAGGGATCGAGCCGCATGTCGAGCGGCTCGTCGCGCTGGAAAGAGAATCCCCGCCCCGACTCGTCGAGCTGATACGACGAGACGCCCAGATCGAAGAGGACGGCGCGTGCCTCGCGCACGTCGGCGCGATGGGCGAGACGCTCGACGTCGCGGAAGCTGCCGCGCACGAGCCGGACACGCTGGCCGAAGGGGGCGAGCCGCGATCCCGCGCGCCTGAGCGCCTCCGGGTCGACGTCGAGTCCGAGCAGGCTCACGTGCTCTCCGCTCGTGTTCAGCACCGCCTCCGCGTGTCCACCCATACCCACCGTCGCGTCGATCACCCAGCCATCGCCCCGAGGCCGCAGCAGGAACGCGACCTCGTCCACCAGAACCGGAACGTGAACCGCTACACTCCGAGCGTCGAGATCTGCTTCATGAGCTGCGGCAGGCTCTCCGCGCCCGCCCGTTCGTGCTCCTCGAAGCGGCGTCGGTCCCAGATCTCGAACCAGGCGAGCCCGCCGCCCACCAGCGTCACGTCCTTCTGCAGGCCGGCCTCCTGGCGCGAGTCCGGAGGCAGCAGGATTCGCCCCGCGCTGTCGAGGTCGACGTCCTTGGCCCGGGACACGTACAAGCGACTGAAGGCCCGGACCTCGGGGTTGAACATCGACTGCTCCCGGAGACGGCTCTCGATCTTCTGCCACTCCTCCAGGGGGTGTACTTCCAGACAATGTTCATTCGGCACCACGACCAGGTTCCCGTCGTACTGGGCCAGGACGTCCCGGAACTTTGCCGGGACGCTGAGGCGCCCTTTCGGGTCCACCGTGTGCTGATATCGGCCCCTGAACATGGTTTTTCGTGGGAAGCAGGAGATCTTTCATCCCACTTTGCCCCACACGCAGGGCAGAGTAGCGTTGACAAAAATGCATGTCAACAACTTTCCTCAGAAAATTGATCAGATAGAGGTGCGGGCGACCCGTGGGGGCCGGTGAAGCCCCTACCCCAAGGCGCGGACTACCGGGGTGTGTAGTATTTCAGGGCCTCGGGAAGCCAGGCGTCGATCTGAGCGATGCGGGTGGCCGGCGCAGGATGGGTGGACAGGTACTCGGGCTGCTTGGGGCTGCCCGTCTTCGACATCCTGACCCAGAGGTCGCGCGCGGCCGACGGATCGTACCCGGCCTTGGCCATGTAGATCAGACCGAGGTGGTCGGCCTCGGACTCCTGCGACCGGCTCCACGGCAGGACGACGCCGAGCGTGGCGCCCGCGCCCAGCAGCGTCGTCACGGCCTGGACCGTTCCCGGATCGTTACGGCTCAGCGCCATCTGCGTGGCCATGAGCCCGCTCTGCACCACCAGGCCCTGGCTGACGCGCTCGGCGCCGTGACGGGCGATCGCGTGCGCGACTTCGTGTCCCACCACTGCCGCGAGTCCCGCGTCGTCCTGCGCGACCGGCAGGATGCCGGTGTAGACGGCCACCTTGCCGCCGGGCAGACAGAACGCGTTGACCTGCTTGTCCTCGATGAGGTGGAACTCCCACTCGTAGTCGGTGCGCGCGGTGGCGTCGGCGATGCGACGGCCCACGCGCTGCAGCCGCTCGGTGGCCTCCGTGTCCTTGGACGCCTTGGATTTCTTGAGGACGTCTTGGTACGACTGCAGGCCCATCTGGAGCTCGGTCGACTCGGGAAGCAGGATCAGCTGCGAGCGCCCCGTGTAGGGC
>JBKPPN010000134.1:0-10860 GCA_046733575.1 Candidatus Methylomirabilota bacterium
GTGGAGAGCCGGCTGGCTGGCCACCGGTGCCCCGGAACCGTTCATCCTGGATGCGCCAGGCGCGCATGTCGGCGGTACGACACGCGCCGAGACGTGAAGATACTCGGCGGTCGTCTCGAACACTGCGGTCAGGTCGGCGAGCGCCACGCCACTCACGTGCACGAGACACGACAGATGGATCGGACGCCGTGCCTCGTTGAGCGCCTGAACGACGGGGATAGGCGAGCGCGATGAACGTCTTTTCATCTTGCGCCCGACGGCGCAGGCTCCTACCCTCGGTTCCGGCGCATGGGCCACCTCCGCGTGCTGGACGGGTTGCACGTCGTCGTCGTTGACGACAACGAGGACGCCCGCGAGATCATGCGCGAAGCGCTCCAGTACGACGGCGCGCTGGTCACCGTGTGCGAGTCTGCGGACGAGGTGCTTCGCGTCCTCGAGTACCTCCGCCCGCACGTGCTCGTGGCTGACATCGCGATGCCGTGGGGGAGCGGACTCGATCTCATCCGCGCGCTGCGGGCGCTCCCGGCGGCCAGGGGCGGGTCCATTCCCGCAGTCGCGGTCACGGCGTTCGGCGCACGCTTCCCGCGTTCGCTTGCGCTGTCGGAAGGATTCCAAGAGTGGCTGTCCAAGCCGCTCGACGTGTGGGAGCTGTCGCGGCTCGTCGCCAAGGTCGCTGGACTGACGCGGTAGCTCGATACCCGGTACGTCGTCCGTTCGGATCCGCGTCGTCCGCGCTTCACCGCGGGCGTAGGATGAACTCATGAAGATGAGCGGAGTGGTCGGTGCGCTCGGGATTGCGACGATGTTCGGGGGATGCGCGAGCACGCCGACCGGGCCGAGCGTGATGGTGCTGCCCGGGACGAACAAGACGATGGACCAGTTCCAGGTCGACGATGCGCGCTGCCGCCAGAGCGCGACGGCGGAGATGCAGCGGGAGCCGCGTGGACCGCTGCCGCCACAGCAACGCTACGACCGGACATACATGCAGTGCATGTATGCGGCGGGGAACCAGATCCCGGGCACCGGCCGGACCGGGTACACCACGCCGGGCGCGGCGGTCCCGGCCACGGGCACCGGAATCAGCCAGCCGCCGCCCCCGCCGGCCGGCGCGCCTCCGCCGCCTCCGCCTGGTCCGTCCAGGTAGCGCCGACACGCGTTTCGGTGTGGGTCCACCTCCGTGCGAGTCCAGCCTGCGCGGTGGCGGACGCACGGGTCGACCGGCGCGTGGCAAGATCGTGGAGAAGCGATGGCGTCCCTCGCGAGTCCCAGCGTTGACGCGGCCGCGGCGCTCGCGCGCCGTGGTCAGCATCTGCAGTACGCGACGATCGTCTGGAACTCGCTCGAGTGCCTCATCGCTCTGGTCGCCGGCGTCGTCTCCGGCAGTGTGGCCCTCGTGGGTTTCGGCGTGGACTCGGCGATCGAGGTGACGAGCAGCCTCGCGGCCGTCTGGCGTCTGCGACTCCACGGCGACATCCACCGACGCGAGGCGGCCGAACGCCGGGCCCTGCGTCTCATCGGGGCATGCTTCATCGCTCTCGCCGTCTACGTGGGCTACGACGGCGCGGCTGCGCTCGTCCATCGGACGCCGCCCGAACACTCCCGGGCCGGGATCGTCCTCGCCGCGCTGTCCCTCGTCGTCATGCCGTGGCTGGCGAGAGCCAAGCGTGCGGTCGCGCGCCGGCTCGACAGCGGCGCGCTCGAGGCGGAAACGCGGCAGACCGAGATCTGCGCGTACCTCTCCGCGATCCTGCTCCTCGGGCTCGGCCTCAATGCCACGCTCGGCTGGTGGTGGGCGGATCCGCTCGCCGGTCTCGCCATGGTGCCGCTCATCGCGCGGGAAGGGGTCGAGGCCATTCGGGGCCGCACCTGCTGCGCGCACGACGCCTGACCACTCGAGATCCCGCCGCCCATCTTCGCGCGACTCGACGGGTACGGGCCATCAGGTGCTTGACCACGGCGCGGCGACGGGCATACGATCCCCGCGCAATTGGACGTTCGTGGCTACCCTTTCACGGAAGAAAGGAGTCTCGTCCATGGTCCGCACGACCGCTCTCGTACCAGCCGGTGTCCTCCTCGCCGTCCTCTCCTTCGGGTCAGCCGCATTCGCGCAGAGCGACTGCAGCAAGATCGTGCCCGCGTCGCCGTGGGGACCCAACGATCAGACCGGCGCCACGAACCGGGTCACCGCTGCGGTGACGAAGGCCGCCGCCGCCGAGATCCAGACGGGCAAGGTCACCGCGATGTCGTATCCGCTGACCGACGGCGTGCCGCTCTTCGGGACGCGCTTCACCAAGACGATCCTCACCGCCACCAGCCTCGCCCCCGGAGCGTCGTACGGTGAGAACGAGCTGACGTACATGGAGGACACGTGGCTCAGTCAGAGTCACGTCGGAACGCATCTGGACGGCATGGGCCACATCGGCCGCAAGGACTGCTATTACAACCAGACGCCGATGGGCAAGTACATCACGCAGAACAACATGACGAGGCTTGGCCTCGAGCACCTGAAGTCGTTCGCGACACGCGGCGTGATCATCGATGCGGTGAAGGTCTTCCAGGCTGCGGGCAAGTTCAAGGGCAACTCCGCCTGCAAGAAGCCATGTCTCGACAAGGGCACCGTGATCACGGCGGCGGACCTGCAGGCCGGTCTCAAGATGTACAACGTGACGCTGCGCGAGGGCGACATCGTCGTCGTCCACACCGGGTGGGGCGATCTGTTCGAGCAGTTCCCCGCGCAGAATGCGACGTTCAACAGCGGCGCGCCGGGGATCGGCAAGGACGCCGCGACGTGGCTCGCGTCACAGAAGGTCGTGGCGGTGGGCGCGGACACCTGGGTCGTCGAGGTCATTCCCGGCGAGAATCCGAAGGAAGCCTTCATCGTCCACAACATGCTGCTCACCGACAACGGCATCCACATCATCGAGAACGTGCGGACCGACCTCATCGCCGCCGAGGCCGCGGCAAGCAAGCGGGCCACGTTCTTCTTCAACATGACGGTGCCCAAGGGTGTGGGCATGACCGGCAATTTCGTCGCGATCGACGCGATCCAGTAGCCCTCACGGTCACGGGGGCATGATGGTCCCGACGCCGGCGATCCCCCGCGGACGCCGGCGTCGGTGCGTTCGCGCCCCGCTGGCGGTCGTCGTCGCGGTCGTCGCGGTGATCGCGATCAGCCTCGGGCCGCCGGCGTCGGCACAGCGCCGCTTCATCGTCGCGTTCGCCAATGTCACCGAAGAGCCTGGCGTGACGCTGGAAGGCACGGGCTTCACGGGCCCCGAGGTCCGCGAGAGCTTCACGCTGGCGGCGCGGGCGTACCCGGTCGACCTCGTCCTCTACGACAATCACCGCGACGACGCGCGCGCCGTGGCGAACGCCGACGCGGCCATCGAGCGGGGCGTCGATCTCTACGTGCAGTACCACCACGGCGCCACGGCGAACGCGACGGTTGGTCAGAAGCTGAAGGCGGCCGGGATCCCCGTTCTGGCCGTGAACGAGCCGGTGCCGGGCGCGCCGCTCTATACCGTCGACAACGTGGCGGCCGGACGCGTCGCGGGTGAAGCCCTGGCCGAGTTCGCGGCGCGCGGCTGGCCGGGCCAGCCGACGGCGGCCGTCATCATCGGCCGTGTCTCCGCTGTTGCCGAGCGCGTCCCCGAGCGTGCGCGCGGCGTGACCGAGGCGCTCCGCGAGCGTCTCACCGCGGCCCGCCTCACGACCCTCGACACGCACGGCAATCCCGCGCAGGTTGCGTCCCTGCTCGGCGCGTTCCTCTCGGCCAACGCGTCCCGCAAGGTGCTGATCGCCGCGACGGACGACGCGACCGCGCTGGCCGCGAAGGCCGCCGTCGAGGCGGCCGGACGTTCGCGCGACGCCGTCATCGTGGGGCAGGGGGTCGATCGCACGGTCCACGGCGGCATCAACGATCGCAAGGAGATCGATCCGTCGAACCGCAACAGCATCGTGATCGGCTCGGTCGCGTTCTACCTCGATCGGCTCGGCTACGACGTGCTGCCGCTCGCCGTGCGGATGCTGCGCGGTGAGCCGGTCCCTCCACGCACGGTGACGCCGCACAAGCTCGTCACCGCTGCCAACGTCTTCGTCGAGTACCCGCCCTCCGATATGAACTGAGGCGTTCTCGGCTCACGGCTCCGGCGTCGCGAGGAACAGTCCCTCCGGGCCCTCGCCCGTGGCCCCGGGCGCGACGGCGAACGAGATGGCGCCGCGTGCGTTCATGCTGACGACGGGCAGCAGCGTGAGCGTGGCGATGCGGCCGCCGCTCGGCAGGCGGTCACCGACCCCGACGACACGATGCAGCCCGTCGGCCGCGCTGCGCACGATGATCACGGGACTGGGCCCACCATCGACGGAGCCCGCGAACGCGATCCCTCCCGACGCGCCCACGGCTGGCCACAGGCCGAAATTCGAAAAGCGTCCGCCACCGGGCGCGGGATCGCCGAGCTGTGCCACCGCGCGCGGCCGCGCGTCGTCGATCGCGAAGATCCCGGCCGCCACCGGAGCCGCCTTGAGCCGGCCGTGGAACGCGATGGTGCCCGTATCACTCAGCGCGAGCCGCTCGGAGAACTTCGCGAAGATTCCCCCCGTCGGCGCCTCGTCGCCCGCGCCCAGGACCATGCGGAGCTGTCCGCCCTTCCAGAGAAAGATCCCGCCGGGCACGGCCTTGCCGTCGACCGCGCCGCCGAACGCGACGGCGCCGTCGCGATTGATGGCCGGTGGGCCGAACCCCGCAAAGGAGCCACCCGCGGGCGCGGCGTCGCCCTGGGCGACGATCTTCTCGAGGTGACCGCGCGAGGACAGGAACAGGGCCTCGATGCTCTCCCGTCCGCGCCGCACGGTGGCGAGAAAGGCCACCTGTCCGCGGGCGTTGATGGCCGGGGCGTCGAGCCCGGCCAGCGTTCCCGACACGATGCCGGGCGCCGGGGCGCCGCTCAGCGCCACGGGACGGATCCGGCCGTTCTGCGCTGCGAAGATGCCCTCCACGGCACGGCCGCTCGTGACGGCTGCCGCGAACACCACGGTCCCGTCGTCGCTGAAGCCCGGAGCGGGATGCTTGCCGAAGCCCGACAGACGGCCGACGCCCGGGACGCGGTCGCCCTCGCGCGCGACCGCGCGAATGCGCCCGCGCGACCACACGAAGAGACCTTCATCGGCGCCGCCGCGGCCGAGGGTCGAGAAGAACACGACGTCGCCGCCGGCGTTGACGGGTGCTACGATCGGCATCGACTCCGCGCCGAAGCGGTCGAAGACGCCGCCGCCCGGCGCGGCGTCGCGAGTCGTCACGACGCGGCGCACGTGCGTCGCTGGTTCGTCGTCCGCGGCGGCGAGCGTGACTGCCGCGAGGATCACCGACAGCGCACACACCAGGCGCAGGCGGCGCGAACGCGGCGGCATGCCGAGGAGTATAGGAAGTGGGTCACACCGGCGCAACGACCACGCGCGCACGACGCATCGCCTTCCCCAGCCTTCTGCTTCTCCTGCTCGCGGGCGGCAGCGACGTCACCCTCGTCCGCGCCGCGGCGCCGCGGACCTTCGTGGGCGCGTGTTACTGCCGCGCTGGCGAGACGCTTCAGTGCACGAGCGATCTCAGCGAGCCGGAGTGCCGGCGGCGCTGTGACGAGGCGTTGTGCGACGAGTGGTTCTGGAAGGAGCGACTGCCGTGCTGGAACTGGGGCTACGGCGGATAGGGGGCCGCGAAGAAGCTCAGAACTCCTTCCTGAGCCCGCCGAAGAATCCCCGCGGCGGCCCGAACTGCCTGGCAAAGACGCCCACGCCCGTCCCGTCGCGCAGCACGTAGTCCTGACCGAGGACGTTGATCACGTCGAACCGTGCCTGCATCGTGCCGACGGCGGGCAGATCGAAACGGTGGCTGACGCCGACGTCGAGCTGCTGGTAGGGCGGATTGCTCGCGTCGTTCGGGTGTCGCACCGTCCGACGTAGACCACTGCCGGCGAGGAAGTCCACGCTGAAGCGCGTGCGACCCCACTGATAGCCCAGTCCGCCCGACGCGGTGATCAGCTGGCTGTGGTCCGTGACGATGTAGTGGTCGTGAATGTAGGCGAGGTCGTCCGGCGAGAACAGCGCCTGCGCGGACACGATGCCCTTCGCCACCTGCTGCGCCGCGGCCAGGTTGCCGTAGCCGGAGAGATTGCCCGCCACGTACGTTGCCGCCAGCTCGAGGCCGACGTTGCTCGCGTGGTGATAGTTGAACGGCGTGAGGAACGTCGGCGCACCGAACTGTCCTTCGTCCAGGTGGTAGAGGGACCGCTTGTAGTAGGCGTCGAGTCCGATCGTCAGCCCCGGCACGATCCGCTGGGTGATGCCGGCGTCGAGATAGTGCGCGCGCTCGGCCCGCACGGGTTCGTTGATCGGCACCTGCGACTCCGCCGTCGTGTTGGCGAAGCGCGCCACCGTCGCCGTCGAGACGAACGCCTGACGCGGCGGCGTGAAGTACCGGGCGTACCCGGCGTGCAGCGTCGTCGTCGGCATCGCTTCCCACACCACGTTCAGACGCGGGCTCAGCTGCCACTCGCTCGTGAAGGCCTCGAGTCCGTCGAGCCGAAGCCCGCCGTTGATCGTGACCGTCGGGGCGACCCGCCAGGCGTCCTGCAGGTACACGCTGTAGGTGAAGCCGGTCTTGCCGTTGCTGTCGAAGATCCGGAACGGGCGGGTCGACGTCGGCGTGCCGTCCAGCGCGGCGAGGACATCCGACGACGACCGGACGCTGGTCCGTTCCGCGGTGACGTAGAGGCCGCCCTGCAGCGTGTGGGTGGGGCCGACCGCGTACGTGACGTCGGCCTGCAGGCCGGTGGCGATGCTGCCGCGGTCGACCTGCTGAGCGATGCCGTTGAACATCAGGTCGGCGAGCCGGTCGGGGCGGAACGACACCCGGCTGTAGCGGGCGAACGTCGACGCCTGCGCACTGAGGCCGCTCACCGCCTTCGCATACGAGAGCACCACGAAATGATTCTGCTCGAGCTGAGTCTCCGCGATCTTCGTCGAGTCGAACGCCGAGATCCCGTTCACGGTGAAGACGGGCCTCACGTCGGGACGGTTCGGAATCTCGAAGTGCCCGACGAATGTGCCGACGATCGCGCTCACCCGGCTGGTGGCGTCGAGCCGATACTCGAAGTAGCCGAAGCCGGCGCCTTGCCGCGTTTGGTCGTGGATCGGCCGCCCCGGAGTCGCGGACGAGATGCCGAGGTCGTTCTGCAGGTATTCCCCGCTGACGAAGTAGGCGAAGCGTCCGAGCCGTCCGCCGTACTCCGCGCTCGGCTGGATCCACGCGTGGCTGCCTCCGTACATCGAGACGGATCCGCCTTCGTCGGCGACACCGGTCTTCGTCTGGATGTCGAAGATTCCGGTCGTGCGCAGTCCATACTCGGCGGGAAGCGCGCCCGTCAGGAGCGTAATCGAGCTGGCGAAGCGGGGACTGAGCCCCCCGCCGTGACGGAAGAGCGTCGCGCCTTCCGGCACCATGATCCCGTTGATCCGGTACTGGAGGCTGCCCATCTGCTCGCGCACGTGGATCCCGCCCGCGCTCGATGAATCCTGGCTCACCCCGGGAGCCTGCAGCAGCACGCGCTGGAGCGGGTTGTTCTCCCCACCGGGCTGGCTCTCGATGTCCCTCGTCGTGATCTCGTAGGTCGAGGAGCCGCCGCGCGGCTGAATCTTGATGCGCTCGTCGTCGAGCGGGTTCGCCACCACGCGAAGCGGCTTGAGGACCACCGACGCGAGCACCAGGTCGACGCTGGCGCCGCCCGCGGTGGTGACCGTGGCCGTCGTGCGCCCGGGCACGAAGCCCTCGCGCTCCGCGACGACGACGTACGTCCCGGGAGGGACGTCGGCAAGCGTGAACTGGCCGCTGTCGTCCGCAGTCGTCGTCGCCAGCACGCCACCATCACTGGTTTCGAGCCGTAGACGGGCCCCGGCGAGAGGCCGGCCCTCCGCGTCCTTCACCGCGCCGGCCACCACGCCGCGGGGCGGCCCGGCGTGCGACGCCAGCGGCATCGTCATGACGAGCAACGGCCCAAGCACGAGGCAGACGGACACGCGCATGCCGACCCCTGAGCACGAGATTCGAGAGCACGAAACGCGATCGACCCGCCCGCCCGCGACCGGCGCGGCTGGGCCGCGCCGTCTCCGAGCCGGGGGCTTGGGGGGCGTCGGGCCCCCCATGTCTGCTAACAGCGGGGTGGGGCGCGGGGAGCGTCAGGCGAGACCGCAACGGCGGGATGTCGTGGAGTCCACGGTGCGTCGGGCTCTGTGCGCGCGGGCGCGACGAGCGAACCGCTAGGCGCGTAGGCGGGCGCCACCGCCACCGAGCGCGCGGCATCGTACTGGAGCGGACAGTCCGGACTGCAGAAGCCGGGCTCGCTGCGATCCTCGTCGAGCGCTCTCGGGACGGTGGCGGACAGGACGCTGACGGCGAGGAGCGCCACGACGGCCGTGACCGTGAACGGCCAGCCAGCCGTGAGAGCCGCGGATCTCTTCATCGACCGAAGCACGGGAGGCGCAATCGCGACGACACCATAGCAACATCGATCTCGGAGGACAACGAGATGAAACGGCGACGGGACGGTCCACGCGATCTCGTCATCGTGTGATCGCACGGCGGCGTGAGGTAGCGAGCGTCGGGGATACGTGATAGAGACGCTACCGGGAGCCCGCGGTCTGCGCGCGCATGGTCGGTTGTTCCGGCGTGACATGAAGGGATCAGGAATGAGCAGAGAGGTGTCGCTGACGTCACGTCAGTCCTGGAAGGCGCTGCAGGAACACCGTGGCGACATCGGACGGCGGCACCTCCGCGGCCTCTTCGCGGCCGACGCGACCCGGGGCGAGCGGCTCACCGCGGAGGCGGCCGGGATCTATCTCGATTACTCCAAGAATCGCATCACGGATGAGACCGTCGCGCTGCTGTGCCGGCTCGCCGAGGAGTGCGAGCTGCGCGAGCGCATCGAGGCCATGTTCCGGGGCGACAAGATCAACGTGACGGAGAACCGCGCCGTCCTGCACGTCGCCCTCCGAGCGCCCCGCGGGACGTCGATCCTCGTGGACGGGAAGGACGTGGTGCCCGACGTCCACGCCGTCCTCGAGCGGATGACCCAGTTCGCCAACCGGGTGCGAAGCGGCGCGTGGACGGGACACACCGGCAAGCGCATCCGCACCGTCATCAACATCGGGATCGGCGGCTCCGATCTCGGGCCGGTCATGGCGTACGAGGCGCTCCGACACTACAGCGATCGCGCGATGACCTTTCGCTTCGTCTCCAACGTCGACGGCACCGACCTCGTGGAGGCGACCCGCGACCTCGACCCCGCGGAGACGCTCTTCATCGTGTCGTCCAAGACGTTCACGACGCTCGAGACCATGACCAACGCGGAGAGCGCGCGCCACTGGCTGCTCTCCGGGCTCGGCGGCGACGCCAAGGCGGTGGCCAGGCACTTCGTGGCGGTGTCGACGAACACGCCGAAGGTGTCGGAGTTCGGCATCGACACCGCGAACATGTTCGGCTTCTGGGACTGGGTCGGCGGACGCTACTCGATGGACTCCGCCATCGGGCTCTCGACGATGCTTGCCGTCGGTCCCGACAACTTCCGCGCACTGCTGCAGGGCTTCCACGAGATGGACGAGCACTTCCGCACCGCGCCGTTCGAGCGCAACCTCCCCGTGCTGCTCGGCCTGCTCACCGTCTGGTACGTCAACTTCTTCGGCGCGGAGACGGTGGCCGTGCTTCCCTACGAGCAGTACCTGAAGCGCTTTCCCGCGTATCTGCAGCAGCTCACGATGGAGAGCAACGGCAAGCACGTGACGCGGGAGGGCGCCGAGATCGACTACGCCACCGGGCCGATCTACTGGGGCGAGCCCGGCACCAACGGCCAGCACTCGTTCTACCAGCTGATTCATCAAGGCACGCGCCTGATTCCGTGCGACTTCATCGCGTTCGTGGACACGCTGAACCCGCTCCGCCGGCACCACGACATGCTGATGGCGAACGTCCTTGCGCAGACCGAAGCGCTGGCCTTCGGCAAGACGCGCGACGAGGTTCGCGCGGAGGGGATCCCGGAAAACCTGGTTCCTCATCGCGCCTTCGTCGGCAACCGTCCCTCCAACACGATCCTCGCCGACCGTCTCACGCCGGAAGCGCTGGGCAAGCTCGTCGCGCTGTACGAGCACAGCGTGTTCACGCAGGGCGCGATCTGGGACGTCGACTCCTTCGATCAGTGGGGCGTTGAGCTCGGCAAGGTGCTCGCCCAGCGCATCATCCCCGAGCTCGAGAGTGACGCCGAGCCCGCGCTCGCCCACGACAGCTCGACGAACGCGCTCATCCGGCGCTACCGGATGCGCAAGAACGCCGCGCGATGAGCGTCCTGTTCCGCAAGGAGAGTGGAGAGATGAAGAGCGTGTCGATGCCGGCGGCGGTGATCGTGATCGGGTCGCTCATCCTGCTGGCCGTTGCGGGCGGCCGGACGGTCGTCGCGCAGGACACCGGGCAGGGCAAGTACACCGTCCGAGTGCCGAACGGCCTGGCGTTCTCGGAGTTCAGAGGGTACGAAGCCTGGCAGGCGGTCTCCATCAGTCACAACGACAAGATCATGGCGGTGATCCTCGGCAACCCGGTGATGATCAAGGCCTACCAGGCGGGCATTCCCGGCAACGGCAAGCCGTTCCCCGACGGCTCGAAGATGGCCAAGGTGCACTGGAACCCGAAACAGCTGGAGAGTCTGCCCACGGCGATGGTGCCGGCCAGCCTGCACGACGTGGACTTCATGGTGAAGGACAGCAAGAGGTTCGCGGACAGCGGCGGATGGGGATGGGGCGCGTTCAAGTACGACGTCGCCTCCGATA